>DASQKT010000510.1:0-5241 GCA_035630415.1 Skermanella sp. | reverse complement strand
CCGTCGCCGAGACGCCCATGCACGACACTTATGTTGCGAAACCCTTGATTCGCCGCCAGATCGACCAGGCATTTCCCGTGGTGCAGACAATCGCGCCTGATCTCGACGTGGACCGATGGCGCGATTTTGCCGCAGCCGTTTTATCCGGCCGGGAACTTGAATCCGACGACGAACCCACTGGCCGGCAGGGTGAAGGCGGGGCGCCGCATCGTCGCGGCATCATGACGGTCCAGAATGCCCGAGGCTATATTCACGGCCTGTTCAGCTATACGGCGGAAGAACATCTTCGCCATGGCCGCGTCCTGACGGTCGAGAACTTCATCGTGCTGGACCTGTTCGACATGGCAGGCGCCGCGGACGAGTTGCTGAACGCCATGGACGACGTCGCTGAAGCACTTGGATGCGCCGCCATCCACACGAACCTGCCCGACGACTATTCCAGCCTGCCCGATTACTGCAACTGGGTGCTGTCCTGCTTCCGCGACGCCGGCCATGCCGTGGGAACGCTGCGGTTGTCCAAGCGGATGATCGACCTGGACCCGCCGGCTCCGCCGGACGCCGCCAACGATCTGTAAGCCGAGGGCCTCTGGCCCAAAGGTCTTCGGAAGGGTGCGACTCCGCCCAGCCAGCGCATCCTGCGAGTTATCGTTGCCTGCCGCACCGTGACGGGTAGACTGCGGCCCATGAGCGAAATTCCATCCGGCACCTTGCCGTCGGGCGACACCGCGTCGCGGCCGACCATCCGTCTTCAGCCCAGCCGCCACAAGCGCGTCCAGCTCGGACACCCCTGGGTCTATTCGAACGAGATCCACATGGACAACACGGCCAAGGCGATCCCGCCCGGAACCGTGGTCCGGGTGGTGACCCATGACGGCGCGCCGCTCGGCGCCGCCACCTTCAATCCCCACACGCTGATCTGCACGCGCATGCTGGCGCGCGATCCAGGCGCCGAGATCGACAAGGCGTTCCTGGCCGACCGGCTGCGCCGGGCGCTGGGCCTGCGGGAGAAGCTGTTCGACCGGCCTTACTACCGGCTGGTCCATGCCGAGGCCGACGGATTGCCGGCGCTGATCGTCGACCGCTTCGGCGACGTCGTCGTGATGCAGGCCAACTCTGCCGGCATGGACCGGCTGACGCCGATCCTGCTGGAGGCGCTGGACGAAGTGCTGGCACCCAGGGCGGTGGTTCTGCGGAACGACAGTCCGTCACGCGGGCTGGAGGGGCTGACGACCGGTGTCCGGGTGGCTTCGGGCAGCCTGGACGGACCGGTCCGGCTGGAAGAAAACGGCGCCGCCTTCTTCGCCGATCCGGGAGCGGGCCAGAAGACGGGCTGGTTCTACGACCAGCGCGACAACCGGGCCGCAATCGCGGCGCTGGCGCGGGGCGCCGACGTCATCGACTTCTACAGCTACAACGGCGGCTTCGCCGTGCAATGCGCCAAGGCGGGCGCCAGATCGGTCGTTGCGGTCGACCGCTCCGAAGCGGCGCTTGCCAATGGGCGGGCCGCCGCGGAAGCCAACGGAGTCGGCGCCGTCTGCGAGTTCCGCCGGGCCGATGCGTTCGAGGAACTGGAGCGTCTGGCCGCCGCCGGAGCGAAGTTCGGCGTGGTGATCGCCGACCCGCCCGCTTTCGTGAAATCGAAGAAGGACCTCCAGGCAGGGACGCGGGCCTACCGCAAGATGACCCGGCTGGCGGCGTCGATCACGGCGCCGGGCGGCTTCCTGCTGGTGGCGTCGTGCAGCCACAACGTCGATGTGCCGCTGTTCGCGGAACAGGTAGCGCGCGGGCTGGACGATGCCCGGCGGACCGGGCGTATCCTGCGCACCGGCGGAGCGGCGGCGGACCATCCGGTCCACCCTCACTTGCCCGAGACGGCGTATCTGAAGGCGCAGATCCTTCAACTGGACTGATACGGCTCAGCGCCGTCATGGTCAGCCGACGTCGCTGAAGGTCTGGAAGGCCGCCATCAGGCGGGTGCGGTCCTTGGCCGGGAGTTTCTTCACCAGGGCCTGGGCTCGCTTGACATCGGCCTCCGTGCCGCCCGAAGCGGCCTCGGTCAGGGCCTTGGCGGTCGCATGGTCGGCGCCGAAAACGAAACGGGCGGCGGCGGCCAGCGGGCCGAGGGTGGTATCGGACATTGGGTTCTCCGTGGGGATCGGCCATCCTGGGCCGGAAGAGTCCTTCTCGTCCACAAATTCCGGATCGGAAATCCGCATGGAAGTGGACGAGGCCATGCCCCATTGTAGGGTTGGTATCCGGTTGAGGAAAGCCGCGTGAAGGATCTGGCATCGGTGATCGGGGCATGGTGGCCGGTAGGCAGGCGTCCGTTCGCTTTCCCGCGCGGTTTTCGCGGGCTGGCGCTGGCGCTTGGGATCGCCGCCTGCCTGACGGTGCCGCCTGCGGCCTACGGCGCGGCACAGTGGGCGCGCGAACGGGCGCTGGAGGAACTGGGAGAGACGGCGCAGGCCCGCCTGACGCTCTACAGCGCCACCCTGACCGCCGAACTGGAAAAGTTCAGGGCGCTGCCGCTGGCGCTTGCCTGGGACGCCGACGTCACGGCGCTGCTCACCACGCCGCGCGACATAGCGCTGATCGACCGGGTGGACCGCAAGCTGTCGGCTCTCAACGCCGGCGCCTCGCTGTCGGCGCTCTACGTCATGGGGCGCGACGGCACCACGCTGGCGGCCAGCAACTGGACCGACGAAAACAGTTTCATCGGCCGCAACTTCTCGTTCCGCCCCTATTTCCAGAATGCTCTCGACGGGAAAGTCGGGCGCTATTTCGCACTGGGGACGACGTCGCAGATCCCCGGCTATTATATCGCTTATCCGGTATGGGGACCGGTCTGGGCGGAAAACCATACGCTGGGCGTCGTCGTCGCCAAGGTGGCGATGGACGCGCTGGAGGCGACCTGGAAGGGAACGGGCGGCGAGAGGGTCTTCGTCACCGACCGCCATGGGATCGTCTTCATCACCAATGTGCCGGACTGGCGCTTCCGCACCATTCGGCCCCTGAGCGCGGATGCCCAGCGCGAGTTGCGGGAAAGCCAGCAATACCACAATGCGGAACTCAGGCCGCTGCCGGCGCTGGACAGCGCCATGGTTCGCACTGCGCGAATTCCCGATACCGAATGGGATGTCCATGTGGCGCTGGACAGCCGTCCGGTCGGAGACCGCGTCTTTTCCGCCGCCCTGAGCGCCGGGATCGCGACGCTGCTGCTGCTGGCCGCCGGGCTGGTGGTGCTTCAGCGGCGGCTGGCGCTTGCCGAGCGGCTGGAATACCAGCGGCGCTCGGGACTCATGCTGGAGCGCCGGGTGACGGAACGGACCGCCGAACTCAGTTCCGCCAATGCCCGCCTTACGGAGGAAGTGGCCGAGCGCGAGCGAGCCGAGCGGGAGGTTCTGCGCGCCCGCGACGAGCTGATACAGGCCGCCAAGCTGGCGGCCCTGGGACAGATGGCCGCCGGCATCGTGCATGAAGTCAATCAGCCAGTTTCAGCGATCCGCTCCTATGCCGAGAACGCCCGGCTGCTGCTGGACCGGGGACGGCTCGATCTGGTGCGGTCGAACCTGGGCGAGATCGCGGAGCTGACCGAGCGGATGGCGAAGATTACCCGGCAACTCAAGACCTTCGCGCGGAAGTCGTCCGGCATCCTGACCCCGGTGTCGCCCCGCGCCGTCGTGGAGCATGCGCTGGGCCTGCTCGGCGCCCAGACGAACGACCTGGGTGCCGAGATCGTGTTCGAACTGCCGGAAAAGGCGCCGCTGGTAATGGCGGACGAGGCGCGGCTGGAACAGGTCCTTGTCAACCTGCTGCGCAATGCGCTGGACGCGGTTTCGGCGCGCAACCATCGCCTGATCACCATCAGCCTGGGTGAGGACGAGGAACACGTATTGCTGAGCGTGCGGGATACCGGTCCCGGCATCGACGGGGAAGACCTGCCGAGGCTGTTCGACCCGTTCTTCACCACCAAGGAGGTCGGCGAAGGGTTGGGTCTGGGACTGTCGATAAGCTACGGGATCGTGCAGGGGTTTGGCGGGCGGATCTGGGCCGCCAACCATCCCGATGGCGGCGCCGTCTTCACGGTGGCGCTCCGGCGTGCTCCCGAAGCGGAAAAGGCACCGTCTTCACCATCCTTGTAGCAGCCTTTGTAGCAGCTATGCGATTTTCGGCTACCAGCCCCTTGAATCACGCAGGTCTCATGGCCAATTCGGCTGAACTACCCCACGGGTCCGGGCCCCGCTGGCGGCCGAGGCGTCGGCCGTGATGTCGGACCTTCCGTCAGCAACAGCCGACGCAGCAGCGTAAACGGGTCATTCTCTCCAATGGACGCGCTCCTGGCCGCCGTTTCGGCGGACTTCCTGGGCAAACCTGCCTGGATCTGGCTCTCCTTCCTCGGTATCGTCGTGGCCCTACTGGCTTTCGACCTTGGTGTCCTCCACCGCAAGACACATGAAATCGGCGTTACCGAAAGCCTCTGGCTCAGCGCCGGCTACATCGCCATGGGCTGCCTGTTCGGGGTCTGGCTCTGGTGGTATCTCGGACCCGAGCCGGGCATGCAGTATTTCACCGGCTTCTTCGTCGAGAAGAGCTTGGCGATGGACAACGTCTTCGTCATATCGCTGATCTTCACGTATTTCGCGATCCCGAGGGTGTATCAGCACCGCGTGCTGGTCTGGGGCATCCTGGGCGTGATCGTCCTGCGTGGCATCATGATCGGCCTGGGTGCGGCGCTGATCAACGAGTTCGACTGGATACTCTTCATCTTCGGCGGCTTCCTGCTGATCACCGGCATCAAGATGCTGGTGATCGCCGACAAGGAGCCGGATATCGCCGGCAATCCGATCCTGAAGTTCCTGCGCAAGCACCTGAACGTCACGGACGAGCTGCACGGCGAGAAGTTCTTCGTAAAAGCCCCCGATCCGAAAGGTTCGGGCAGGATGGTCCGCTTCGCCACGCCCCTGTTCCTGGCGCTGGTGCTGATCGAGTTCGCCGACCTGATCTTCGCGGTAGACTCCGTGCCCGCCATCTTCGCGATCACGACCGATCCCTACATCGTCTACACCAGCAACATCTTCGCCATCCTGGGCCTGCGGGCGTTGTACTTCGCCCTGGCCGCGATGGTGCATCGCTTCCACTATCTGAAATACGCCCTGTCGCTGGTCCTGATCTTCATCGGAGCCAAGATCTTCTACAACCAGTTCTACGGCAAGCTCGACCCCCTGATCTCCCTGTCGGTGA
>DASQKT010000509.1:0-16175 GCA_035630415.1 Skermanella sp. | reverse complement strand
CACAGAGAGTTACAGAGACTTTCTCTAATTTTTGACTTGATCAAAACGGTTGTTCATTTTGATCACCGGGGTTCGCTTTGCCTTCTTGCCGTCTTCTTAAGTGATCGACGGTCGGACCCTCTGCCGGACGCCGGAACAGTGTCCCCAAGAACGAACAGGAGTACCAGCACCATGGAAAACAGTAACTCTACGGTCGGCGCAGCGGGTCAGGGTGCGGCGAGACTGAGGACCACCTTCGCCACTCCGGAGCAGGCGGCGTCGTTGATCGAAACTCTCGATCTTACCCCCGGCGAAATCGATCAGGTATCGGGCGGTCTCGCGCTCGATCTGGCAATGCGGCCGGTGGATTGCATCGTACTTCCGCAGCCGGATTGCATCGTACCTCCGCAGCCGGACTGCATCATCGTCCGTCAGGACGTCTTCACCGCCCTCGCGTAATCAGGGCCTCGGGTAGCAGCCCGGACTAAGTCCTGCCCGCGAAAACTGACCCGCAGCACCAAAGAACCGGCGGCGCTGCGGGTCTCCTGGGACTGCCGAAAATTTGCAAACCATCACGCCAGCCAACATGCCAGCCAACATGGATGAACGCCATGATCACCGGTCAGCAACTCCGCGACGAGTTCCTCAATCCCGCGATGAAGCATTACTTCGATAAGAAATTGGCGCCGCTCCCCGAAGGGGAAATCGAGATCCGGGTCGAGGAAACCTTGAAGTTCCTCAATATGGCGGCGTACTGCCGTGGCGGCATCCCGGTTTCCGAAGAGATCGACGAGGTTTGGCACTACTGGATACTGGAAACCATGGAGTACGAAAATCTCTGCTCCAGACTTACGGGCGAGAGAATGATCCATCATTCCGCCAACAATTACCTGGAATACACCGACAAGGAACTGAAGGTCCTGAACGTCAGTCTACGGGACGGCGTCACTATCCTGCTCTCCTATGTGCGGAACTACGGACCTTTCGAGCCTGAGCGTACCCGATACTGGCGGTTCGCGAAGGCCATCATGGAACGGCAGAACTGGGACGCGGCAGCCCTCAACCGGTGGCTCGCGTCATCGATGCAGCCGGCCGAATAAGGCGGGCACAGCAGGACAGGCCCTTCCGTCTCGCAAGGAGAACCCCGTGTCAAGGTCCCTGTTCCGGCAGGAAGCGATCGACCACCAGACGCACCGCCAATGGGGCGGGGTGATCGTCCTTCAACCGCTTTCGAACCGGGTCCTGTTCTGGGCGATCCTGGCGGCGATCGCCATGATCGTGACGTTCCTGACCCTGGCCCAGTATGCCCGCAAGGAAACCGTGACCGGGTACCTGGCGCCGACCGCCGGCGTCGTGCGCGTGGTGGCCCCTCGTCCAGGCACGATCAGCGCCGTCCATGTCATCGAGGGCGAGATGGTCGAGGCCGGGCAGTCTCTCCTGACCATCGCGGTCGACCAGACGATGGCCGACGGCAAGAACGTCGATACCGCCCTCCTCGATTTCCTGAACCGGCAGGGCGAGCTGCTGACCGAACAGATCGCCCTGCAAGAGAAGCGGGCCGTGGCCGAGCGGTCGCGGCTCACAGCTCAGATCTCGGGCATCGAGAGGGAAATCGGACATCTCGACAATCAGATCGGGGTTCAGCGCGAGCGCGTCGCACTGCTGGGCGGCCTTGCCTCCTCGATCAGCGGTCTGCGCTCGAACGGCTACGTCTCCGACACGGAATACAAGCGCCGGCGCGAGATCCATCTGGAACAGCAGCAGAACCTGGGGGCGCTCAGTCAGCAACTGGACAGCCGGCAGGTGCAGCTAGGCGAGGCGCGCTCGATGCTGGAGCAACTGCCGGCGGTGACCGCCGAAAAGATCCAGAATGTCCGCTCCCAGTTGCTGGAGATCGAGCAGCGCATCGCCGAGATCGACGGCCGCCGGGCCTATGTCGTCCGGGCGCCGGTGGCCGGACGGATAGCCACGCTTCAGGCGATCCTCGGCCATGCCCCCGATCCCCGGCAGGTCCAGCTCTCGATCCTGCCCAGCGAGAGCCAATGGCAGGCCGAGCTGTTCGTGCCGACGCGCGCCATCGGGTTCGTCCGCCCCGGCCAAGCCGTGCGAATCCTCTACGACGCCTTCCCGTACCAGCGGTTCGGAGTTTATGGCGGCCGGGTGATCCAGGTCGCCCAGACCATCCTGACCAGCGGCGATGCCTCCGGTCCCGTAACGCTGAAGGAACCGTCATACAAGGTTACGGTCGCCCTCGACCGGCAGGACATCACCGCCTATGGCGAAATCAGGCCGCTCCAGGCGGACATGCTGCTGCGGGCCGATATCATCCTCGACCAGCGCCCGATCCTTCGCTGGCTCCTCGACCCTCTCATCAGCGTGCGGCTGTGATGTCCCTCCACGATCTCATCGAATTCGGTGGCCGGGCGCGGCTGTCGCCGATCCTCCAGACGGAGGCAGCCGAGTGCGGGCTCGCCTGTCTGGCCATGATCGCCAACTACCATGGCCACCGCGTCGACCTGAACGTGCTGCGGCGGCGTCACCCGGTCTCTCTCAAGGGGGTGACGCTCAAGGGACTGATCCAGACCGCCAGCCAGATGGACCTTACCTGCCGGCCCCTGCGGTTCGAACTCGATCATCTGCGCGAACTGAGGCTTCCGGCGATCGTCCACTGGAACATGGATCATTTCGTGGTCCTGAAATCGGTCGGTCCCACAGCCATCACCATACTGGACCCGGCGGCCGGCGAACGCCGGTATCTCTTGGCGGAGGCGTCCAAGCACCTGAGCGGCGTGGCGGTGGAACTGGCGCCGGCGGACGGCTTCGAACAGCGGGAGGAAACCGTCCGGCTGCCGCTATGGAGCCTATGGGGCCGGACCCAGGGCACCGTTCCCGCCCTGGCGCAGGTGTTCGTCCTGTCGCTGATCCTGGAAGCCCTGGTGATCGCCAGCCCCTTCTACATGCAGCTGGCTATCGACGAAGTCGTGGCAAAAGGCGACGTCGATCTGATGCTGGTTCTGGCGCTGGGATTCGGCCTGCTGGCGGCGCTATCGGTCACGTCCACGGCGCTGCGCGCCTACGTCCTGCTGATCCTTCAGAATACCTTGAGCCTTCAGATGGTGGCGAACCTGTTCCGCCATCTGGTCCGGCTGCCGCTCGGCTATTTCGAAAAGCGTCATGTCGGCGACGTGCTGTCGCGCTTCACCTCGACCGAACCGATCCGCAACCTCTTCACCGAAGGGCTCATCACGGCGCTGATCGACGGGATCATGGCAAGCGCCACGCTGGTCATGATCTGCGTCTACAGTCCGGCGCTGGCGGCGGTCGTCATCGTTTCCGTGCTCTGTTACGGGGCGCAGCGTGTCGGTCTCTACCGGATGTTCCGTCGGCGCACCGATGCGATGATCCAGGCGCGGGCGCGCGAGAATTCCCATCTGATCGAAACCCTGCGGGCGATCCAGAGCCTGAAGCTGTTCAACCGCGAGAACGAACGGGAGGGTCAGTGGCTGAATCGCTATGCCGACGTCGTCAACGCGAATGTCCGGCTGGGCCGGATCAACATCACCTTCCGCACCGTCAACGACGCGATCTTCAGCCTGGAGAACATCGTCACCGTCTACCTCGGCATGACCCTGGTGCTGGACGGCGCCCTGACCATCGGCATGGTGTTCGCGTTCATGAGCTACAAGCAGCACTTCAAGGAAAAGGCGGTGAACCTGATCGAGAAGGCGCTGGATTTCCGCATCCTCGACCTGCACCTCGAGCGGCTCGGCGACATAGCGCTGACGCCGCGCGAGGAGGGGCACGACCGTCCGCTCAGCTATTCGCAGCCCATCCAAGGGCGCATCGAGCTGCGGAACCTGAGTTTCCGCTACGCCGAAACAGAGCCCTTTATCCTGAGAAACATAGATCTGACGGTCGAGGCGGGCCGGTTCCTGACGATTGCCGGGCCGTCGGGCGGCGGCAAGACGACGCTGATGAAGATCATGCTGGGCCTGCTGAAGCCGACCGGCGGTGCCGTCCTGATCGACGGCATGCCCCTGACCACGCTGGGCGCCCGCGCATTCCGCGAGCAGGTCGCCGCCGTCATGCAGGACGACCAGCTTCTGTCCGGCAGCATCGCCGACAACATCTGCTTCTTCGATCCGGGCTTCGACCGTGACTGGATGATCCGGTGCGCCCAATATGCGGGAATCCATGACGAGATCACCGCGATGCCGATGAGCTACAACAGCCTGATCGGCGACATGGGAAGCTCGTTGTCGGGCGGCCAGAAGCAGCGCGTGCTGCTTGCCCGAGCGCTTTACCGCCGTCCCCGGATACTGTTCCTGGACGAGGGCACCGCGCATCTCGACGTCGCCATGGAACAGCGCATCAACGACACGCTGCGGAAACTGAGGATCACCCGGATCAGCATCGCTCACCGGCCCGAAACGATCAAAGCCGCGGACGAGGTGTTCACGCTGGAGCCGGATGCGGCGTCGTGAGGCTTTGCGGCGGCCCCGGTTATCCGTTGAAAGTTCCGGCAGGACAGGCCGTGACCGAACACTCACATAATTTTAAGGGAATGCAGCCGATAGTTCATCCAGGCGCGGCAGGGAGTCTCAGGCGATGGATGAGCGGCTCGGCCACTTGGCCAGATATTTCATGGGGTGCCACCACAAGTCGGAGATCGACCCGCTCGATGTGAACGTGGATTGCCTGAAGCACATCTTCATTCTCGAAATAGAGCGCGACGATGCCGGTGCCGCCGGCCGCCTCCGCATCCGCCTTACCGGCACCTCGCTGGACACGGCTTTCGGCCGGCAGCTCAGAGGCCATTACCTCGAGGAATTCATTCATGGCCCTTGCGGCCATCAGGTCCTCAAGGCGTTCGCCCGCTGTGCTGCGAACCACGAACCGGCCTGGATGCGGCAGGTCATCGAAATCAGGGGACAGGCGCCCCGCTTTATCGAAGGGGTCGCCGTCTATGTCGCTCCCGACCGGATCTGCGGCGGCCTCATCATCGGGGAACTGAGCAAGGGCAGCCATCACGGCGACAGCTTCGAAACCTGCGGCATCACCGTCACCGCTTCATGAAACGGCGAGCGCAGGGTGAAAAGCCCTGCCGCTTCCCGATATTCGTCCGGCGAAGTCCGGGATAGCATCGAGACCCAAAGACCAAACTCACCTAAGCATGAAAGCGAATGAAGACCATGCCCCTGACTGTCGTTCCCCTTTATGCGGCCGCTCTGTCGGTCCTGTTCGTTCTGCTTTCGATCAGGGTCATCCGCATGCGGCACACGCGTGGGATCGCGCTCGGCGTGGCGGGAGACGCGGAGCTTGAGCGACGGGTCCGCGTACAGGCCAACTTCGTCGAATATGTTCCCCTCGCCCTCGTTCTCCTGACCATGACGGAACTGCGCGGCGCCCCGCCCTTCCTGCTGCACGCGCTTTGCCTGTGCCTGCTGGCGGCCCGCGCTTCCCATGCCTGGGGGATGTCCCACACCCCGGAAAACTTCCGCTTCCGCATTGCCGGCATGATGGGGACATTCACGGTGATTGTCGGCACCGCCCTCCTGCTCGTTCTGGGATGATCGAGCCCCCTGCCCTTCCGCTTTCTTCCTGACCACCGTCTCTTGAATACCGTCTCTTGACCACAGCTCTTCGGCGAAGAGCTAGCCGCTGCGGGATCTCGCCGGGTTGCCGACTGCCGTGGCTCCGGACGGAACTTCGCGGGTGACCACGCTGCCGGCGCCGATGATCGCATCGTCCCCTATGGTCACGCCGGGCAGGATGATAGCACCGCCTCCGATCCATACGTTGCGCCCGATATGGATCGGACGTCCGAACTCAAGGCCGGCTTCCCGTTCCGCGAAGCCGCGCGGGTGGTCGGCGGTCAGTATCTGTACCCCCGGTCCGATCTGCGTCTTATCGCCTATCGTGACCGCGACGACGTCCAGGATCACGCAGTTGAAGTTCAGGAAGACGCCCGTGCCCAGGCTGATGTTGAAGCCGTAATCGCAGTGGAACGGCGGACGGATGGTCGACCCGTCCCCGACGGCGGCCAGACGTTCCCGCAGAAGTTCCCGCCGCTCCGCCACCGGCATGGCAAGTGCCGCGTTGTACCGGACCATCCAGTCCTTGGCGGCGGCAAGGTCGGCCTGAAGCTGGGGATCGCCGGCATCGTAAAGTTCGCCGGCCAGCATCTTTTCCTTTTCGCTTCTTCCGTCGGATTGCCGCATCGGTCGTCCCTCCTCCATCTGATTGTCCCTTCAACACCCGGCTTCCCAAAACAGCCTCACGCCTCCACCCAGAGAGTTGAACGAGGCGCAATCGTCCGGTGCGGTGTGCGGAACCGCACTTCGTCGGGATGCGATGCGCTCGCTCGCCCTGACGGGGCTCAGCTGAGCCGCGACAGGCCAGCGCCTCCGCCATCCGCGAACTCCCGTCCGGCAGGGTTTCCGGACCAGCCTGGACCGGCTTCCGTGTGCAGGTCACCGATCGACTTGCAAACGAACGTTTGATTGTTTGCCGCTTGTTTCTGGACCGGTTTGCCATGCTGGTTCCGATCCAATAACGGGTCGGTGCGGTTTCCCCCGCGTTCCGCCCTCTCGGCTGGCCGCTGGGCTCAGTGGGTGAAACCACTGCCGCGCCCTGCTCCTGTCGCTCCTGCCGGGCCGGTTCCACCTCCGCGGCCGCTCGTGTCCGTAAGGAATGAACCCCAGTGTCCACGCCTGTTTCAGCTGCCGCCGGCCCATCTGGTATTGTGGTTTCACCCACCGAAACCGGTTCGGCGGCCATCGCCCGTTCTCGCGCCTTGAGAGCGGCATGGCGGGACCGCGCCTCCTCGTCCCAGCGCCGCCGCATCCTGATCGTTTCGAGCTTTCGGGCGGCGGTGTCCAGGTTTGCCAGCCGCCCACGAGCGTCCTGGACGTCCTGGGCGACGTAGCGGTGAATTTCGGCCGCCGTCGGGACGCGCGGATAGGAGAACCGCTCCCAGGCACGCCGGAAAGCCTCCCGGAACACCACGCGGGGCCAGCCGGACATGGTTTCCACGTCCAGATCGAGGCTGAGGCCCTCGGGGAGCGGCAGGTTGCGCCGGTCGGCCCAGGTCTGGAGCGCCATTACGACTTCTTCCGGATCGACCGGTTCAAGGTCAGCCCGCGCCGTCGCAATCGCAGCCGGAAGGCCGGCTTCCAGAATGGCGACGACATCGTCAGGCAGATTGACGGCCGCCTCGTCGCGCCAGGACTCGCTCCAGGCAATCGCGCGCCGTGTCGCGGTTTCGAGCGGCGATCCCGGAGGCAGGGGGACGTTCGGCACGGTCTGCACGGTTATGGACATGGGAACTGGTTCCAGGCTGGGAGTCATGGTCGGGGCTGGTCCTCTCGCGAAGCACCCAGCAGCGCCAGGCGGCCGAAACGTCGGCGAACCGCTGGCCACGGGAGCGGGTGGCATGGATGAATTTCTGGGTGATCACGGCCAAGCGGCCGTCGAGGTCGGGGCGCTGGGCGCTGGCATAGGCCAGATCGTCCGCCGATGGCTGCCAGTCCACCGGCGTGAGAGCGTGGATCGAAGTGGTTTCACCCACCGATTCCCCAAACCCACCGCCCTCCCCCGCCGCGTTCACGCGGAGAGAGAGGGAATCCCGGTGAGTCTGCGGTGAGTCTGTGTGCCGTCCGGCGACACGGTCCGCGACATAACTCGCGGCTTGGTCGCCGGCTGAAGTGACTGCCACCTCACCTGCCGGATCACCCGGATTCAGGTCCGGAAAGCCGGCTCCGGCCGCCTGATCCTTGCAGATGCCGGCATGGCCCAGGATCAGGTAGCGGCAGCCGACGATGCGGCCACGGTCGCGTAACTGCTGGATCTTGATCACGCCGGCTTGATCAAGGCGCTGAAGCACCTTGTTCGTCCAGCTCCGGGATCGCTTCAGGCGATCTCCCAGCGTGGTTTGACCCACGCCGCACCAGCCGGCGCGGTCGGCATATGTCGATAGCGTCGCCAGAACGGCGATTTCATCGGCGCCGATGTCGTCGTGCTCGCTCCAGGAAGCATGCACGATCCCATAGCGGCGCCCTCTTCCTTGAGGACCCACGGCAAGCTCCACGGTCTCGATGTCGAGTTCCCGGTATCGAGTTCTCGGCGTCGAGAACCCGTTTTCGGATCGCGGAGGCAAAAAGACCCCGCTGCGAGAAACCGATCGGTTTTCGCTTGTCAGGAATCCCGTGCCGACCTAGGATGAGGGTGTTGAGTTCTCTGTTCCCAGGTCGGCGGATCACCTCCGCCACGCCTCCAAGGGCCGCCCTGCAAGGCGGCCCTTCGGCGTTTCTACAGGATGCGGCTTACATTACCGGCACCTCCCTGTTCCTGTCCGCTTCTCTATCGGTGGTTCCGTCGGTGGGTGAAACCACTGTGGTTGCCCATCCTGCCGCCAGCGGACGCTTACGACGCCCATATCCTGCGGGAGGCTGGCCATTCCGGTCGGTGGGTGCGGTGGGTGCCATTGTGGTTTCACCCACCGACCGTCATGGAACTGGTGGCGACGCTGCCGCTCGGTAGCGGCGGCACGTCGAGGGGGTTGGCGAGAGCCGCATCCCGGACCGATTTATGGAAGAACACGACCTCATAGGCCTTGAGCGGCGTTCTGCCCTTCTTCTCGGCGCCGACCGCCCGTGCGGTCTCGGCGGCGGGGTCGATCACCTGATAGCCGTAATCGATCAACGGCAGGCCGTTCTGCCCGGCGGTCTTCTGGAGCATCCGGCGGAACTCCTTCAGTTCGGCCGAACTGCCTGCAAGCAGGCGCAGCCGTTCCAGGTTGATCCGGAAGCTGGGCGCCTGGGCGGTGGCATGCGCGCGGGCCAGCTCGTACAACCGGCGGCCCAGCAGCGAGAGGTCGAAATAGCCGTTGCTGTAGTCCAGGATCTTGCCGTTGTTGGTCAGCAGCTTATAGACCCGCTCGTGGAGTTCGACGACGATCGAACTGATCTGCTTCTCGCCGTCGCTGCCTTCCGTGACGTAGCCGAATTCGTAGTCGCTGATCCAACTGAAGCCCTTGGTCCGGCCCCGGCGGCGCCCGGTCCGCTCGGACCCGCCGCCGTCCTGCTGGCTCTCGTCGTCGCCGACCTCCATATTGGTCTTGACCACGGTGCCCTTCAGCCGGTCCAGCGACTGTTCCAGCCAGTCATAGGCGGTGCCGCACACCGTCCGCCCAGTGCGGACGAAGAAGTCGGCCGCCCGGAAGCTGACGGTCCGGCTGGGCGCCTCCCCCCTCGCGACCCGGTCCTGGAGCAGGCCGATCGCGTAGACCAGCACGTCCTTGTCGAGCATGGTGGCGACGCCGTGCTTGGTGCCGACCACCTCGATGCGGACACGGCCGTCGTCGTAGACCGGAAGCTCGGTCGTGTGCTCCTTGCTCAGCGCGAAGAAACTCCACACCATCAGCGTCCGCTCGGAGCGGGCAGCGCCGACCAGTGGAGAGTCGGTCGGCCCGAGAAGAGCCTGCAACATATCCATCTGACCGCCCGTCGCCCGCTTCCGTCTGACCGCCATGCCGCTCACCACGCCTCCAGATCCTTTTCCCGAACACGGCATCTTTGACCGCGCTCTCACCGGCGTCCAACACTTTGCGCATCGGTGGGCGATACCTCTGGAACGGGTGGGTGAAACCACTTGCCCCGGTGGGTGGTACCACTGCCGCCGGAACATTCCGCCGTAACGGCTCCCCGAATCCCGGAGAATCGGGCAGTGAATCGAGAGGTGAATCGGGAGGTGATTCGGGCGAAGAGTCGGGAGGTGAATCGGAGATCCGGTTTCCGTCCGTCCCCCCTGCCCTCCCCCATTGCCTGCATCGCGGCTGGGCTCGGCGGATGGAGTGCCCGACCGGGCATGACAGATACGGACACGATGGATACGGACATGATGGAGCTTTTCTGAATACGGCAGACCTAGCCACTATGTCCTATTTTTTTACGCATTTAAAATGATTTTTATCCTAAAATAGTTTAGGGTGGCGGTTCGATGATTTCGCCTCCCATTGCTGAAGCTCAACTACCCTTGTTCGACCCGGCTTGTGCGGAACCGCACAGGGCCTCCATCGGGATCTCCCTGGAGTACAGTGTGCGGTTCCGCACACAGGGCTCTGGATAATCGTCCGGACGATTCATGCAGCGATTGACAGATGCGGTCACACACTAGAAACATCGGCGCAGTTCGATCTACCTGGGTGGAGAAGCGGCGATGGCGCGAGCAGCAAAGAAGAATGCGGAGGCGGCGGACGTTGTTCCAGCGGAAGGCTTCATACGGGATCGGTCCAGCGATGCACCCGCCAAGCCATCGGCAAAGTCCGCTGGCAAGTCTGCCAAGGCACCTGCCCCGAAGCGAACCTTCGTCCTGGCTGTCGCCAACCTGAAGGGCGGCGTCGCCAAGACGACGACCGCCTGCAATGTCGGCTGGGGCTTGGCAGACTCAGGCCTCAGTTGCCTGATCGTCGATCTCGACATGCAGGCCAATGCCACTTCGGACCTTGGCTTCGACATATCCCAGATCCAGGAGAGCGGACTCAGCATGGCATCGGTCCTTCGGGGCCAGCATGACATGGACGATATCCTGCTCCAGTATAGCGACACCAACCTTTGGGTAGCCCCCAGCGCCAAGGCCCTGACGGATGTCGAGCGCCAGCTCAGCACGGAGATCGGCGGCGAGAAGCGGCTGGCGCAGAAAGTCAACGGCGTCAGCAGCCGCTTCGACGCCGTCATCTTCGACTGCGGTCCCAACCTCAACCTGCTGACGATCAATGCGCTCAGCATGGCGGACTTCCTGATCATCCCGGTCCAGACGGAGTATCTGGCGGCGCACGGCACGCTCAGCCTGCTCGACACCGTCTCCCAGGTCCGGGACAACTACAACCCCGGCCTGACCATCCTGCCGATCCTGCCCACGATGTTCAGCGAGCGGAACAGCCAGGAGCAGGCGACGCTGGGCGAGCTGCGCCAGCTCGTCTCCGACATCGTTCCGATTTTCGATCCGGTCCCCCGCGCCACCGTCTTCTCCAAGGCTTCGGCGTCGGGACACCCAGCGCTCCGCGCCAGCGGACGGTCCAAAGCGGTCGGAACCTACCGGAATTATGTAAAAATGATCCTGTCCAAGATGAAGGCGGCTCAAACCACCAACAAGCAGGCGGACTGACCTATGGCAAATCTTCTCGCGCGCCGTGAACCGACCAGCATGCAGCGTCAGGCCAAGGAGCTTGTCGCCAAGGTGGGAGAAGCCGACCCCAACGGGCGTCAGCAGCGAATTCCCCTTGCCAGCATCCGGCCCAACCCCAATCAGCCCCGGAAGAACGTCGATCAGACGAAAATCGTCGCCTTGGCGGAGAATATTCGCCGGGTCGGGCTGATCAATCCGGTCACGGTCGTTTATCGCGACGGCGGCGAGTACGAACTTCGGGCCGGCCAGCGCCGGCTGCTCGCCCATCAGCATCTTGGCGAGACCACGATCCTCGCCCGCGTCTTCCTGACGTCGGACCCGGCGGTCGCCATCGCGGAAAACCTGCTGCGCGAGGACTTGGACGTCGTGGAAACCGCCCTGGCGATCCGTGACATGATGGATCAGATGGGAGTCGAGGACCAAAGCCAGATCGCCGACCTCGTCGGCATGGAGCGCTCGCGGATCAGCCGCTTTCTGGGCGTGCTGCGCATGCCGCAGGATATCCTGGACGAATACCGCGACATGGCCGACGAGATCTCCGCGACCCGCCTGTTCGAAGTCGCCTCCGGCGGCTCGGACGAGCGCCAGCGCAAGCTCTGGGCGCTGGCGAAAGCCGGCTTGACCGAACGCGAGCTGCGCGAAGCCAAGCGCAGCGCCGCCGAAGACGAGCCGGCGGGAGAGACCGAAGCCGAAGCCGGGCAGGGCGATGCCCGGTCGAGCGGCCCGTCCCGTCCTCGCGACCGGACGGCGCGTCCGCTGAAGGTCGGCAAGCAGTTGCTCGATATGATCGACCGCCTGTCGCTGACGATGGAGCACCTGGACGGCGCCGGCAGCCGGATCGACGACGACCATCGGTCCCGGCTGGAAGTCCTGCGCGACCGGATCGACCGGGTCCTGAACGGGTAGATCGGGCATGGGGCGTGGAGCATGAGGAGTGGGGCTGTGCGGAACCGCACAGCCGGCTTCGTCGGCTCCTGTCGATGCGGGCAGGCCCCGCCCCTATTCGCTGCCGCGCTCATAACTGCTTAACTGTCGCACAGTCACTCTAGGAAAGTTCCACCGTTCGGAGCGCTCGGGCACCGGCAGGATCGGAGGATGTTTGACGTGGACGAGTTTCGGCGGCTGGAAGCTCTGCGTGCTTACGATATCCTTGATACCGAACCGGAAGCGGCCTTCGATCGGCTGACGGCGGTCGCGGCCGGCCTGTTCGAAACACCCGTATCGCTGGTGTCGCTGGTCGACGAGACGCGGCAGTGGTTCAAGTCCTGCCACGGTCTGGCGGTGAGCGAGACGCCGCGCGACATCGCCTTTTGCGACTACGCGATCCGGGGCGAAGACGTGCTGGTCGTTCCCGATGCCACTCGCGATCCCCGTTTCCGCTCCAACCCCCTGGTCACCGGCAATCCGCATATCCGCTTCTACGCCGGTGCGCCGTTGCGGACACCGGGCGGCCAGACCCTTGGCACCCTGTGCGTCATAGATTTTCGCCCTCGCCGCCCCTCGCCGGAAAAGATCCGGTTGCTGGCCCTGCTTGCCAAGGCGGTCGTCGACGCGCTCGAACTGCGTCAGGCCCTGGCCTACCGGGACGGAGAGATCGATCGGCGTAAGCAGGCCGAGGCGGAGGCCGCCGCGAGCGAGCAGCGTTTCCGCGATCTGGCCGAAGTTTCCGCCGACTGGTTCTGGGAAACCGACGCGAACCACCGCTTCAGCGTCGTTTCGCAAGGTATCCGCGACTTCGGGATCGACCCGGCCGACCTGCTCGGACGGACCCGCTGGGAGGTCGCGTTCCCGGAGCGGGACCAGGATGCCGCTGTCTGGCGGGAGCATCGCGCTGCGATGGACAGCCACCGATCCTTCCGCAACTTCGAATACCGGGTCGGTCCGCTGCATGTCGCCGTCAGCGGGGTTCCGGTGTCCGGCGCGGACGGCGCATTCCAGGGATACCGGGGAACGGCGCGCGACCTGACCGAGCACAAGGCGGCAGAGGAGCGGATCGCGCTGCTCCAGTCCGTCGTGCTCTACGCCAACGACGCCGTTCTGATCACGGAGGCGGAGCCGATCCACGGCGATGGCCCGCGCATCGTCTATGTCAACGAGGCCTTCTGCGCCATGACCGGCTACGCGGCCGAGGAAGTCGTGGGCAAGACGCCGCGACTGCTCCAGGGTCCGCACACCGACCGCGCGGCGCTCGACCGCATCCGGTCGGCCCTTGCCAAATGGCAGCCGGTCCGGATCGAGGTCCTGAACTACCGCAAGGACGGGTCGGAATTCTGGGTCGAGCTCGACATCGTGCCGATCGCCGACAGCAACGGCTGGTACACGCACTGGATCTCGATCCAGCGGGAGACCACCGACCGCCGCCGTTCGGAAGAGGCGCTGCGCGACCGGGAGGCGAAGCTGCGGCAACTGGCGGAACGTCAGGAAGGATTGCTCGACGCGCTGCCGGCCCATGTGGCGCTGCTCGACGCCTCCAGCACGATCATCTCGGTCAACAAGGCGTGGCGGAGTTTCGCGCAAGACAACGGACTTTCCGGCGGCGTGGCGCTCGGCTCCAGCTATCTCGGAGTGTGCGAAAAAGCCACCGGCGCCTGCGCAGACGAGGCGCGTCCGATCGCCGCCGGCCTGCGCCGGATACTCCAGGGCGAGGACGATTTCTTCAGTCTCGACTATCCCTGCCACTCGCCCAGCGAGGAACGCTGGTACCGTTTCATGGCGGCTCCGCTGACCCGCGGCCGGCGCGACGGTGCCGTCGTCATGCATGTCGACATCACGGAGGCCAAGCTGGCCGAGCGGGAGATCATCCGCGCCAAGGCGGAGGCGGAGCGGGCAGGGCGGGCCAAGACGGAGTTCCTGGCGACCATGAGTCACGAGATCCGCACGCCGATGAACGGTGTCATCGGGCTGGCCGGCCTGCTGCTGGACACCGGCCTGGATGCGCAACAACACCGGCTCGCCTCGACCCTGCGGGAGTCCGCCGACCACCTGCTTCAGATCGTCAGCGACATTCTCGATTTCTCGAAGCTCGAAGCCGGCCTGATCGAGCTGGAGGAGATCCCCTTCGACCTGGAGCAGGTCGTGACGAGTACGCTCGACATGCTGGTGCCGCGTGCCCATGCCGCCGGTCTGGAAGTCGGCTACTTGATCTGCTCCGCCGTCCCTGCCCGCCTGATCGGCGATCCCGGTCGGCTGCGCCAGATCCTGCTCAACCTGATCGGCAACGGCATCAAGTTCACGGAAGCCGGCGGCGTCCGGCTCCAGATCGACCTGCTGGGCAGCGACGACGACGAGGTGCTGATCGGCTTTTCCGTGATCGACACGGGTATCGGCATAGCACCGGAACTCACGCACCGCTTGTTCCGCGAGTTCTCCCAGATCGACGGCAGTACCGCCCGGCGCTATGGCGGGACGGGTCTCGGCCTTGCGATCAGCCAGCGGCTGGTCGCCCATATGGGCGGCGACATTTCCGTGGACAGCGTACCGGGGGAGGGGAGCTGCTTTCGCTTCGAATCCCTGTTTCGCCGCGCGGCACCCGCCCAGTCCCTTTTCTCCCAACCCATTGCCGTCCCGATCGGCATCCCCGAGGGAGCCCTGCACGGGCTGCGCGTTCTGGTCGCGGACTCCAATCCGGTGGCGCGCAAGGTTCTCGAAGCCCAACTGGCCGAACTCGGCGCGGACGCGGAGGTCTATTCATCGGCCGATCAGGCTCGTGCCCGCGCCGACGACATGCTGCGGCGTGGGCATCCCTTCGACGTCGCCCTGGTCAACCTGGATCAGCGCGACCGCCCGGCCGCCGACGAGAGGGGCGGTCTGCGCCTGCTGGCCGCGACGCGCTGTCCGGTCCGGCCGGCCGACGGTTCGCTGGCCGTCCGCCCGGCCGAATCCTGCGACGCGATCCTGCGAAAGCCGGTCGCCCTGTCGGAGCTGGCCCGATGCCTTGCCGCCCTCAGCGGCCGCTCCGGCTTGCCGGCGCGGGACGATCCCGGCCGGACCGCCATTTCCATGGCTCCTCCGCCAACCGGGTTGCGGGTGTTGCTCGCCGAGGATAACCGGACCAACCGGCTGGTCGCCGTCACCATGCTGGAACGTCTCGGCTTCGTGGTCGATATCGCGGCGAATGGGTTCGAAGCGGTGGAAGCCGTGCGCAGCCGGCCCTACGATATCGTCCTGATGGACCTGATGATGCCGGAAATGGACGGGTTGTCGGCTGCTCGCGCGATCCGCGACCTGCCCGGCGACGCCGGGCGTGTTCCGATCCTGGCGGTTACCGCCAACGCCTTCTCCCACGATCGGGACGCCTGTTTCGCGGCGGGTATGAACGGGTTCGTATCGAAACCGATCGTGGCCGACCGTCTGGTCGAAGCAATCAATGCCCTGACCGGCCCGGTCCGTACCCATTCGCCGGATGGGGCAGGGAATGGGGCAGGGGAGGGACCGGAGCCGGGGCTGCCCGAGAGTATCGCGGACTTCAGTTCCTCCGTTCCCCTGACGCTCCTGCGGGACATCGGCCTTGACGGCGTCCAGGAAACGGTCGCCGTCATGGTGGAGGAAACGGCGTGCCGGCTCGACCGAATGCGGCGGCTGGCCGATCAAGGCAATACCGGCGAACTCATCCGGGAAGCGCATTCGCTGAAGAGCGCCGCAAGCACCTTTGGGCTGGATACCCTGGCCGCGCTGGCGAAGCGCCTGGAAGCGGCGCTCCGCCTCGACCGAAAGGTGGATCACGGCGCCATCCTCGGACTGATGGACCGCGCTTTCATCCAGGGTGAACGCGAACTCCGCCACTGGCTGGAAGGCGTATCCTGAACGCCTTCCAGTCGGTCTCCTTAGTCTCCCGCTAACAAGCGGCCTCGGGACCTAATCGCATGCCGCGTTGGACGCGGCCCGGTAGCTTGTATTCGCCGCCCCGTCGCCGGTGGATGCCTTCGCCTTGATGACACCCGCCTGAACGATGCTCGAAGCGGAACTTGCCAGGATGGCCTTGACCGATGCCCCGGTAATCGAAACACCCT
>DASQKT010000508.1:0-2415 GCA_035630415.1 Skermanella sp. | reverse complement strand
CTCGATCTGTCGGGTGATGAGCGCGGCTTGATACAGCCCGCGATGATGATCGCCCTGGCGTCCCGCTATGCTGAAAAGGCGGCGCCGATCGCGGGTGTCACTCCGGCCATCGACGATGCCGACGCGCTGAAGCGTGATCTGGAGTTCGCCCGCGCTTTCGGCTTCACCGCCAAACTGTGCATCCACCCCCGGCAGGTCATCGCCGTTCAGGAGGCTCTGGCTCCCACTCCGGCCGAACAGGAATGGGCGCGGCGCGTCATCGCCGCGGCGGAAGCCGGAACCGGCGCCGTCCAGCTGGACGGCAAGATGGTGGACCGCCCGGTTTTGCTCAAAGCCCACGCAATCCTCGCCCGCGCCAATTTCTGACAACCACTCAAGACACGAAAGGCCTGAATCATGCCCTCAACGATCGTGGACTCCGCCATTTTCGGCAATATCTTCAGCACCGACGCCATGCGCGCCGTGTGGTCGGATGAGAACCGCACCCAGAAGTACCTGGACATCGAAGCAGCCCTGGCCCGCGTCCAGGCTCGGCTGGAAATCATCCCGCAGGAAGCAGCCGACGAGATCGTCAAGAACTGCTCCATCGACAAGATCGACATGGACAAGCTGCGCCAGCAGACGGAGCGGATCGGCTATCCCATCCTCGGCGTCGTCTCCCAGCTCAACGCGCTGTGCCGCGACAAGCTGGGCGAGTTCTGCCACTGGGGCGCCACGACGCAGGACATCACCGACACCGCGACGGTGCTCCAGATCCGCGAGGCCTTGAAGATCGTCGAGGACGATCTGGCGGCGCTGTCCGCCGGTCTGGCCGATCTGGCCCGGCGTCACCGCGATACGCCGATGATCGGGCGCAGCAACCTCCAGCAGGCCGTTCCCGTCACCTTCGGCTATAAGATGGCCGGCTTGCTGGCGGCGGTAGAGCGGCACCGCGACCGGCTGGACGAACTGCGCGCCCGCGTCCTGGTCGGTGAGTTCGCCGGAGCCGCCGGCACCCTGGCCTCGATCGAGCGCGGCGCCATGGAAACGCAGGAAGGCCTGATGGCCGAACTGGGCCTGGGCCAGCCGGTCATCGCGTGGCACACCGTCCGCGACAACATCGCCGAGGTCGGCTGCTTCCTCGGGCTGGTCGGCGGCACGCTGGGCAAGCTGTCGATGGACGTCAAGCTGATGATGCAGACGGAAGTGGGCGAGGTCTACGAGCCCTACGCCCATGGCCGGGGCTCCAGCAGCACCATGCCGCAGAAGCGCAATCCGATCTCGAGCTGCTATATCCACGCCGGCATCTCGGTCGTCCGTCAGCATGCCGCGGCCCTGATGGACGCCATGGTCGCCGACCACGAGCGCTCGACCGGTCCGTGGGAGATCGAGTGGATCGCCCTGCCGGAATCCTTCTGCCTGCTGGCCGGCGCCCTGAGACAGGCCCGCGCCGTGGTCAGCGGCCTGGAGGTCGATGCCGAGCGGATGCGCGCCAACCTCGACATGACCAACGGGCTGGTCATGTCGGAAGCGGTAATGATGGGCCTCGGCCCCTATCTGGGCCGCGAATACGCCCATGACCTCGTCTACGACATCTGCCGCGAGGCGCTCCGTCAGAACCGCCCGCTGCTCGACCTGCTGGCGGAGACGCCTGATATCGCCAAGCACCTGAATCGCGAGGAATTGGCGAAGCTGTGCGATCCGGCCAACTACCTGGGCCAGTCCGGCGTCATGGTCGATCGCGTCCTGAATAGCCTTCGTGACAAGGCGTAAGGAGAAAAGGAAGTATGCATCCCGCATTCATGCGGGATGCTGCTATCCCACAGAACACTTGTAAGGAACGATTGCGGTCGGCCTTCTGAGCAATAGCTTACGGCGGCGACGCCGGACTGATCAGCCATGGCGAAGGCCGATACCCTGTATCGCACAGGACTGAACACGGCAATACGGCGGATCACTTGGCATGACATCGCTCTCGATGTGTCGTCGATTGGCGATACTATTTCTGGCTGCCGCGAGGATAAGTGAACCGTGCCGGGATTCTCGGAGGCCGATTTGGTTGAGTCACGCCGCCCTGGCGACGTCCTCGGTTTGAGCATAGTAGCGTGCTTCGGCCTCGACGGGTGGAATGTTGCCGATGGGCTCCAGCAGGCGCCGGTGGTTGAACCAATCCACCCAATCCAGGGTGGCGAACTCGACGTCTTCCAAGTTGCGCCAAGGCCCGCGGCGTCGGATCACCTCGGTCTTGTAGAGGCCGTTGACCGTCTCAGCCAAGGCATTATCGTAGCTGTCGCCGACGCTACCGACCGACGGTGCGACGCCGGCCTCGGTCAGACGTTCGGTGTACTTGATCGCGACGTATTGCGACCCGCGGTCGGAATGGTGGATGAGGCCGCTGCCTTTGGCTGGCCGGCGGTCGTGGAGTGCCTGCTCCAG
>DASQKT010000507.1:0-8048 GCA_035630415.1 Skermanella sp. | reverse complement strand
CGGCGAGTGGCTGCGTCCAGCACGCGGCTCCCTAGGGATTGACGCAGGTTGGTGCTGCCGACCAAGCCTCTCAGCTTAAGCGGAACTTTAACCTCAACCTGATAAATTCCGTTCGGTCGTTTTTGAACGTGATTCATAGTTTACCCTCATTCTTTCCCCCATTCTTACCCTCAGTAACCCCAGCAAACAAGCCATATTTGAGCATTTTCAAGGTAATAAACGTGGTGAGTGTGAGATCTGGCATGTCCGCCAGGAATCGGAGGAGGCGCTGGACCGGCTGCACCACCTGTCCGAAACGGCTCTGACCCAGATGCGGGAAAGCCTGTCGGCCTATAAGCTGGAGGTCGCCAAGACCTATGTGTCCGTCGGTTACCTCAAGGATATCGAGCGCCGGCTGACCGATCATCTGCTCCGGATCGACGCGAAGCTGGATGGCGCCGCCCTGATCCAGTCCGAGCGGATGGGAGACCGGCGATGAGCGGGCGCAGGCTGATGCCTCAGCCCGATGCCGAGGGTACGGGCGGCGCCGGGCCTGCCGGGCCGGGTGCCGATATCGAGCTGTTCGCCCGGACCCTGTGGAGCGAAGCGGCGGGAGAGTCCCTGCGCGGGGTCGAGGCCGTGGCCGCCGTCGTGATGAACCGGGCCGCGACGCTGACCGAGGGGGCGATCGACGATGCCTGCCGGAGCTTTGCCTGCTGGAGCCCTGACAATCCCGATCTGGCACGGATCGCCGGTCTGAAGGCCGGTGCCGGTTCGACGGCGGAACTGCTGTTCACCACCTGCCTGCGCATCGCACGCCGGGCTGTGGCTGGCCTTCTGGAGGACTTGACGGGAGGCGCCACGCACTATCATGACCGTTCGACCCTGCCGGACTGGACCACAGGACGGGAGATGGCGGCGGAGATCGGAAACCGGCTGTTCTACAAGGGCCTCCCCGACGATAAGAACGCCGAGGATAAGGGCGCCGGGCCGGGGGTGCCGTCATGACCGCGCCGGAAAAAACGTCCGAGGATGCCTATGTCAGCCGGATGCGGCCGACCTTCGGCTACGTCATGGCGCTGACATGGCTGGCTCAGATGGGAGCCATCGCCTGGGTGATCGTGGCCGATCCGGTCCAGGCCAACCTGATCATCACGGCGATGGCATCGCTCGGTACGATCTGGTCGGTCGGGCTCAGCGTGCTCGGCATCTATGTCTACAGGCGCTCCGGGGACAAGCGGGTGTCCGCTCGAGGGCCGGAGCGCTGACAAGTAAAACTGGACGCGAAACAGTAGTTGAGAAAATTTCCCGTCCCCGATCGCTGCGGCGCCGGGGCCGGGATGTGTTCATATGCCTGTCTGTTCATATGCCTGTCTGTCTGGGCTTTTCCAAAGTGCCCTGCCATCGGCCGTTCAGTTCTCCTCGTTGATCATCGCCTGGTAGATCTTCCAGGCGGTCTCGACGCTGACATGGCCGGAACGTGCGCCGGCGGTCAGCATCGCCGTGGTCGGCTTGATCGGAACCGTCGTCAGCCCCTGCTCGCCCATCGTCTCCACGACCGTCAGGGCATAGTCCATGGCGCTGCTGGTATGACGCTTTTCTTCGATCGGCAATCTGAGTACTGAATCCATGGTGTCCTCCGTTGGTTTGATACCCAATAGGCAAGATCAATGCCAATTACGGGAGAAATTTAGTTGCCCGGATTGCGACCTGAAAAAAGCGCTTCCGATCAGTCACTTATCGATAGGGATAGCGTTTCGGTGTACGCCGGAAGGCGGATGCGCCGAGGCTTCGGATGGATTCGCTTATCGCAACGATTTGCAAATTGCCGACGGCTTGGCAGGTTGCTTCTCGCATTCTGCGAAAAATTGCTTCCGCAACGAATGGCCGCAGGCCTGCCGCGAAGCTGTCGCGGTCTTTAATGCCGGAGCGCTTTCCGCTAGTGTCCCGGCCATGATCAGCGACACCGTCATCCATCACATGTGCCGGGCGGAGGAGTGGGCGGCAGCCCAGCTCTCCGGCAGCTATCCCGGCTCCTCTCAGGATGCGGCCGACGGCTTCATCCATTTCTCGACGGCTTCCCAGATCGTCGAAAGCGCTGCCAGGCATCGCGCCGGCCAGACCGGCCTGGTACTGCTCAGCGTTCCGGCGGAGCGGCTGGGGACGGCCCTGAAATGGGAGCCGTCGCGCGGCGGCGCGCTTTTCCCCCATCTTTACGGGCCTCTTCCGGTCGATGCGGTAACGGCGGTCGATCCGCTGCCGCTCGGTCCCGACGGCAGGCACGTTTTCCCTCTAGCATTCCAAGGCCGTACCGAGTGATCGACCTTTACCCGATCGCGGGTCCGCTGCTGCGCCGGCTGGACCCGGAAACCGCCCATGGCGTCACCGTCGCGGCATTGAAGAGTGGTCTGGCGCCGCGCTCCCGGATGCCGGAGGACCCGATCCTCCGGTCGAGCGTCTGGGGTCTGGACTTCGCCAATCCGGTCGGCCTTGCCGCCGGCTTCGACAAGAACGCGGAAGTGGCCGACGCCATGCTCGCCCAGGGCTTCGGCTTCGTCGAGATCGGCAGCGTGACGCCGCGTCCGCAACCGGGTAATCCCCGACCACGCGTCTTCCGCGTGCCGGAAGCCGGTGCGATGATCAACCGCTACGGCTTCAACAACGATGGGCTGGATGCGGTCGCCGGCCGGCTGGAAGCCCGGCGCGGCCGGCCTGGGCTGGTCGGCGCCAATGTCGGCAAGAACAAGGAAACGGCCGATGCCGCCGCCGACTACGTGATCGGCATCCGCCGGCTCACCCCCTTGGCGTCTTATCTGGTGGTCAACGTCTCTTCCCCCAACACGCCGGGCTTGCGGGCACTTCAAGGCCGCGAGCCGTTGGCCGAGCTGCTGGGGCGGTCGCTGGACGCTCGGGCGGCAGCGGTCCCGGCGGGCGGCAACGCGCCGCCGCTGCTTCTGAAGATAGCGCCCGACCTGACGGAGGAGGACAAGCGCGACATTGCCGAGGTGGCGCTGTCCAGCGGCATCGACGGGCTGATCGTGTCCAACACCACGCTCGCGCGCCCTCCCGAACTGCCCGCCGCCGTGGCCGGCGAAGCCGGCGGTCTCAGCGGCGCTCCCGTCCTGGCCGCATCGACCGCCGTTCTGTCCGACATATACCGGCTGACCGGTGGCAAGATCCCGCTGATCGGCTGCGGTGGCATCGCGTCCGGCCGGGACGCCTATGCCAAGGTCCGCGCCGGGGCGTCGCTGGTCCAGCTTTATACGGCGCTGGTCTACCATGGGCCGCGTCTGGTCGAGCAGATCAGGCGAGACCTCGCAACACTGCTGCGAGCCGACGGTTTCACCAGCTTGCAGGATGCCGTGGGGGCCGATCATCGCCGGGGTTGAACCCGAGCATGCCCCCAGATCACTTTCCCCAGATCAAGGGACGATATGACTTCGCAGGACACTCCCAAGACGCTCCCGGTATTCGGCGGCATTTCCGGGCTGGCGGACCGCTACGACGGATACATCCTCGACCTGTGGGGCGTGCTGCACAATGGGGTCGAACCCTATCCGGGCGTCATCGACTGCCTGGACCGGCTGCGGGCCGCCGGCAAGAAGGTCTGCCTGCTGTCCAACGCGCCGCGCCGCTGCGCTTCCGTCACGGAAAAGCTGTCCGGCATGGGCATCACGCCGGACCACTACGATCACCTGATGACTTCGGGCGAGGCAACCCACGAAGCCCTGATCGAGCCGCCGGACGACTGGCACGCGGCGCTGGGCAAGCGGTGCCTGCATATCGGGCCGCCGCGCGACAAGGACGTGTTCGAGGACATCGGGCTGGAAATGGTCGATGACCCCGCCGATGCGACCTTCGTCGTGAATACCGGGATCGACGATTTCGACGAGACGATCGCCGATTACGATCCGATCCTGAAGGCCAGCGCGTCCAGGTCCCTGCCGATGGTCTGCGCCAACCCCGACTTGGTCGTGGTGGTCGGCACGAAGATGGCGATCTGCGCCGGCATGCTGGCGCAGCGCTATGAGGAACTGGGGGGTTCGGTCCGGTACCACGGCAAGCCGCATGCCCCGGTCTACCGGCGCTGCTTCGACCTGCTCGGTATCCATGACCGCCGGCGGATCGCCGCCGTAGGCGACAGCTTCCGCACCGATGTCGCGGGGGCCAACGCCGCCGGAATCGATGCGGTGCTGGTCACCAGCGGTATCCATCTGGAAGAGCTGGCGACCGCCTGGGGTGAGCATCCGGACCCCCGGAAGCTTGCGGCGGCTGCGGCGGCCAGCGGTCATATCCCGACGGCCGCGATACCTCATTTCCGCTGGTGAGCGGCCCTGGGATGGTGGAAAAAAGGTGAGGCGCAACAGCCGGCAGGGCATGTCTTCGATATGACACGACCCGCCGGCTGCTGATCCCGAGACGGCTGCCGGTACCGGCAACCCTTCAAGGCTATTGCTTGACGACGCCGACAGTGTCCAGAGCGGCACTCATCAGCGAGCTGTGCTCGATCGCTTCCATGGCGCCCGGTTCCGCCAGCGAGTCGAAGGTCGACTCCTCCGCGAATCCGCACTTGGCGATGTTGTTCAGCGCTGCGTCGCGATAGTAGCAGATGATGAACACGCGAATAGCGGCGGTCAGGTTGGTTTCCGCCCGCTTTTCGTCAATGATCGAAATGATCTCATTGACCGTGTGATCCTCGCGACGGCAGATGTCCGTCAACGAGGTCCACATGACCTGTTCCATTCGAATGCTGGTTCGGCGCCCCGAAACCGTAACATTGCGGCATATCAATGCCGTATTCAAATTAGCTTCATGCATTGGTACCACCACCGCCTCGTTGACGACTATACCTACGGCAACATCGATATTGCTTTGGTACTATGCACACGTCCGTATGGCAATCCGGAAAGTTCTATTCACAAGCAAACTACCCAAAAATGACACAGGTAGATCGCCATCAGGATAGTTGACGGATCAGGGAAAGCCGTCGGACGGGCTATACCCTGCGGTACACCCGTTCCATCGGATCGGCGGCTGATGGCTTGAAATTATGGGGAGGACTTGAGCTTTTCGAAGCGGCCGAAGCTGGCTCAGGGGTCCGCGACGAGGGCCGGCAGGCGGGGATGGATGAAGCCGTTGGTCGCATACGGCTTGCCGAAGCTCATGCTCGGCTTATGCATGACGCGGACCGAGGTCCAGTCGTTGTTCGGGGAGATATCCTCGACCAGCTCGGTCGAGACGCGGCCCTTCATGCCGTTGCGGGGCGCCCAGTTGGCATGCTCGATCAGAATGGTGCGGCGATTCACGACCTCCCGCACGACGGCGACATGGCCGGCTGACATCGCCTTGGTCCGCTGGAACACCAGCACGGAATTCCGCGCTGGCCGGTGACCGATATTGTACCGGCCCTTGGCGTTGTTCCACCACATCCAGGCATTGCCTGAGATATCGAACGAACTGACCTGTTTGACGTAGTGAACGCAGTTCAGGTAGCTGGCTAAGGCGGAAGACGTCGGCGATGCGAGCAGAAGCAACAGCGCAGCTGAAATGGTGCATGCAAACCGGCTCATGGGTATCGTCACTCCGTCCGCTCATCGTCGTGGCGGAGTTAAAATGAAAGCACTCCGGGAGCCAATCAAAAAGTCACACATGCGGCGATTTTTATGTGGATAAGTTCCGCACATAAGAATTTTAGAAAGCGGAGTAAAAATATCGCACTTATACATACTGATCTGTATACAGTTACACTGATTGTTTAGGGCGCATTACTGAACTTTGCATTTTCGATGTTTGGCACGCCGACGCAAAGGCGTGGAAATGCTGGTCATACGAACTGTCGAGCGACCAAAACGGAACCTTTGCGGGAGGCCCAGCGTTGATGCCCCGCCCGTGCCCGTCGGGCTCAGGTTCCAGGATGAATGCCATGACTGTCCTCAAGGTCAACCACGTGACCGTCTATCGCTATGCCAAGCCGGTCCGGCTGGGAGACCACAGGCTCATGTTCAGGCCACGGGACAGCCACGACATGCGGTTGCTCGATACCCGCATGGTGATCAGTCCGCCGGCGAAGAAGATCCGCTGGATGCACGATGTCTTCGGCAACTCCATCGCGATCTGCTCGTTCGACCGGTCCACCACGGAACTGCGGTTCGAAAGCAGGATTCGGCTCGACCACTTCGGACTGTCCAACCCGGACTTTCCGATCGAGGAATATGCGCGGACATACCCGTTCTCCTACTCCTCGGACGAAATCCCCGACCTGGGCCGGACGACGGAGCGTCACTTTCCCGATCCCGACCACAAGGTCGATGAATGGGCCAAGCAGTTCATCCGCACCGACGGGCCGACCGAGACCCAGGAAATGCTGGTCGCGATGACCCGCACGATCAAGGACAGCTTCGAGTACAAGGGGCGCACCGCCGCCGGCACCCAGTCGCCGGTCGAGACGCTGGAGAAGAACACCGGGTCGTGCCGCGACTTCGCCCTGCTGATGATGGAAGCGGCCCGCACGTTGGGATTCGCGGCGCGGTTCGTTTCCGGCTATCTCTACGACCCGGCCGTCGATGGCGATCCGGAAAGCAGGGTCGGCGGCGGCGCCACCCATGCCTGGGTGCAGATCTACCTTCCCGGCGCCGGCTGGGTCGAGTTTGATCCGACCAACGGGATCGTCGGCGGCGCCGGCTTGATCCGGGTCGCCGTCACCCGCGACCCGGCGCAGGCCGTCCCTCTCAGCGGCGACTGGTTCGGCGCCGCCGAGGACTTCCTGGGCATGGACGTCGAAGTGATGGTTACTTCCGAGTGAGCAGCGGCTGGAATTCAGCCACGACCGCCTCGTAGATCTCGCGCTTGAACGGCACGATCCGCTCGACGAGCAGGGCAGGTTCGACCCACTGCCACGCGTCGAACTCCGGGTGATCGGTGGCGAGGTCGATATCGGCGTCGGCGCCGGTGAAGCGGGCCAGCACCCATTTCTGCTTCTGGCCGCGATACTTGCCTTTCCAGACCTTGCCGATCAGGTGGGCCGGCAGGTCGTAGCGCAGCCAGCCCTGCGTCTCGCCGACGATCTCGGCTGAATTGGTGCCGATCTCCTCCAGCAACTCGCGCAGGGCCGCCTGACGCGGCGACTCGCCGTCGTCGATGCCGCCCTGCGGCATCTGCCACGCGTCCGGCGTATCCAGCCTGCGGCCGACGAAGACGCGGCCCTGGCCGTCCGTCAGCATGATCCCGACGCAGGGCCGGTAGGGAAGCTTGTCCGCTTTGCTCATTGTTCTTCCTTACCGGTCCGCCTGCTTGTTGACGAGGGCCGTTATGGGGGCCAGCACGATGCCTTTGGCCTCCAGGGTTGCGATCCACTGGCTCAGTTGATCCAGCGTAACGGGATAAGCGGAGGCGATGCCGACAGCGGCGCCGTCCAGCCTTGCCGCTTCTTCCAGATTGCGAAGCTGGGCCTCGATCGCCGCCTTCGACGGGACTTCGTCGATGACGCCGTCCCCGATCGCCCTGGGCAAGCCGATCTTGGTCGCTTCGCGCGCCGCCGGGCTGCGGGCTCCGGCCTGGGCGTCCAGGAACATCAGGCCGCGCCGGTTCACTTCCGTCAGGATGGAGCGGATGTTGTCGGGGGCATTGCCGAAGCGCGAACCCGACAGCGAGGTCACGCCGACATACCCGGATACACGGCCCAGCGTGCTCAGCAGGCGCTGCTGATTCTTGTCGGCATCGAGCGATACCAGCATGGTGTTGGGGCCGGGATCGTTGCGCGGGAAGTCCGCTGGTTCCATCGGCAGTTCCAGCATGACCTCATGCCCCAGCCGGCGTGCCTGATCGACCCAGACGCCGAGCTGGTCAGCCGCCGGTGAAAAGGCCAGCGTCACGGCGCCCGGCAGCCCTTCGATCGCGCGGGAGGTGGCGTTGGAGGAGATGCCCATGGGGCCGACCACCAAAGCGATGCGTGGCCGTTTGTCATCATGGAAGAATGGCCGGGCGTAAGTCTGCCACGGTGTCTTTCCATCGGCTCCGATGCGGGGCAGGGGGCCGCGCGGCGACTCCTCGATCAGGCCCGCCACCGGGGC
>DASQKT010000506.1:0-4551 GCA_035630415.1 Skermanella sp. | reverse complement strand
GAGCGGATGACGGGCTGGAAACGGGACCAGCTGATCGTCTGCGGCATCTATGCGCATATCGGCTGCATGATGACGGCATGCGACGCCTTCATGAACGATATCCAGCCCTTCCTGGTGGCGGACGCCCTGGCCGATTTCTCGGCGGAGAACCACGCGATGGCGCTGACCTGGGTGGCGCAGCGCTGCGGCGTCGCCACTTCGGCGGCGGACTTGCTGGCGAATTTGGGCGGTGCGCCGAACACTCTCGATGAGGTCCGGGCAGAAGTAGCCTCGGTGCTTGGGGTGCCGGTGGAGGAGATCGGCGCTGATGACAACCTGCTCGACCACGGCATCGATTCCATCCGGATCATGAGCCTTGTCGAGCGGTGGCGGCGGGCGGGCCGTGAGATTACGTTCGTGGCGCTGGCCGACAAGCCGACGCCCGCCGACTGGTGGGCGATGCTGTCGGCGGGGGCTGCCGTCCATGCGTGATCCAGGGGGCTCCTCCCTCCCCCTATCCCTGCCCCTGTCCGCGGCCCAAGCCGGAATCTGGCTGGGCCAGCAGCTCGACCCGTCGAACCCGGCCTACAACACGGCCGAATGCATCGAGATCCTGGGCACCGTCGCGCCGGCGGCGTTCGAGCGGGCGGTCCGGCTGGCGGTCGGGGAAGCGGAAGCGCTGCACGCCCGCTTCGTCATGGATGGCGACGAGCCCCGGCAAGTGCTGTCGCCTTCGGCGGATTGGGCAATGCCGGTCATCGACCTGAGCGCCGTTCCCGACCCGTGGCAGGCGGCGCATGCCTGGATGACGGCGGATCTGGGCAAGGTCATTGACCTTTCCCAGGGTCCGCTGTTCGCCCAGGCTCTGTTCAAGGCGGCCGGCGACCGCTGGTTCTGGTACCAGCGCATCCACCATATCGCCATGGACGGCTTCGGCTATTCGCTGCTGGCCAGAAGAGTGGCCGATCTCTACAGCGCCCTGGTCGAGGACCGGCCCTGCGAGGGTCTTTCCTTCGCGCCGCTGCGCGCCGTGATCGATGAGGATCGGGGCTATAGTGCTTCCGAAAAGTTCGCCAGCGCCCGCGAGTTCTGGAGGGAGCGGTCCGCCGATTGGCCGGAACCGGTAAGCCTGACCAGCCGAAAGGCGCCGTTCGGCCCCGGCTTCATCCGCAGCATCGCCCATCTGCCGCAAACCGGCCTGGAAGCGATGATGGCGGCGGCGGCCAGGGCTGCTGTCCAGTGGCCGGAAGCCTTGACCGCCGTCACGGCGGCCTTCCTGCACCGGCAAACCGGGGTGCGTGATATCGTGCTCGGGATGCCGGTCATGGGGCGGCTTGGCTCGGCGTCCCTGCGGGTCCCCTGCATGGTCATGAACATCGTGCCGCTGCGGCTGTCGGTAGACCCTGACCTCAGCCTGTTCAAGCTGATGACCCAGGTCGCGGAGGAGGTCCGCCGGACCCGTCCGCATCAGCGCTACCGGCACGAACAGATCCGCCGCGACTGGAAACTGCTGAACGGCGAGCGCCGGCTGTTCGGTCCCGTCGTCAACATCATGCCGTTCGACTACCATCTGCGTTTCGCCGGGCATGCCGCCATCGCTCACAACCTGTCGGCGGGGCCGGTGGAGGATCTGTGCGTCGCGGCCTATTCGCGGAGCGACGGCAACGGGCTGCGCATCGACTTCGACGCCAACCCCGCGTGCTATGACGCCGCGACGCTGGCCGATTGCCAGAACCGCTTCCTGGATTTCCTGAACGCCTCGATCGGAGCGCCCGAACGGGCCATCGGACACGGAGCGCCGGTTGCGGAAAAGACGCCGGGCGCCGTACTGGACGGCGGCCCCCTGCCCCGCCCTGCCCATGCGGTCACCGATCTCATCATGGCTCATGCCAAGCAGCGCCCTGACGCGGTGGCGCTGATCCACGGCGACCGCAGCATGACCTATGGTCAACTGGCCGATCAGGCCGGGCGCATCGCCGCCGGTTTGATCGAAAAGGGAGCGGGGCCGGGCCGGCTCGTGGCGCTCCTGCTGCCGCGCGGCCTGGACGCCGTCACCGCCATCCTGGGAACGCTGTTCGCCGGGGCGGCCTGGCTGCCGCTCGACCCCGACGGCCCGGAAGCCCGGATTTCCGCCATCCTGCGGGATGCCAAGCCGACCCTGCTGATCACGCTGGAACGCCATGCCGGTCTGGCCGAGACCGACGAGGGCGGCCCGGAAATCCTGCTGCTGGACCGCCCAGCTCCGGTTCACGGGCCGGTGCCGCCGGTCGCGGCCCGAGACACGGACCCGGCCTATGTCATCTATACCTCCGGCTCGACCGGCCAGCCCAACGGGGTCGTGATCGGGCGCGGCGCGCTCGCCCATTTCGTCGCCGGAGCGGCCAAGCGCTATGGGATCGAAGCCGGCGACCGCACGCTGCAATTCGCGCCGCTGCATTTCGACGCCTGCGTCGAGGAAATCTTCCTGACGCTGTGCGCCGGAGCCGCCCTGGTGGTGCGAACCGAAGACATGGTGCAGTCGCTGCCGCGTTTCATGGAGGCGATAGCACGCCACGGAATCACGGTTCTCGATCTGCCCACCGCGTTCTGGCAGGAAATGGCCTACGCGATTTCCTCCGAAGCGTGCCGATTGCCGCCCGCCGTGCGGACGGTCATCATCGGCGGCGAGGCGGCCTTGCCGGAACCGATCCTCCGCTGGAAGCGCGTAGCGGGTCCCTCCGTGACGCTCTTCAACACCTATGGTCCGACCGAGACCACGATAGTCGCCACCACTGCGATCATCAGCGGCACCGATGGCGCAGGTCCCGGCGGCGAAGAGGTTCCGATCGGGCTGCCGCTGCCCGGCATGCGCGCCGCCATCGTCGATGCTGCCGGGAAGCTCGCGGCACGGGGCGAAACCGGCGAGCTTCATCTGATCGGCGACGCGCTGGCGCTGGGCTATCTCGGACGGCCGGAACTGACGGCGAAGCGCTTCGTCACGCTGGCCTTGCCCGATGGGAATACCAGGGCCTACCGGACCGGAGATCTGGTCAAGCTGCGGGCGGATGGTCAGATCGTCTTCGTCGGCCGGATCGACGACGAGTTCAAGATCAGCGGCCATCGCGTGGCTCCCAGGGAGATCGAAACCGCGCTGCTGCGTTGTGCCGGCATCCGGGAAGCCGCCGTCATCGGCTGTATCCTGCCGGGCGGGGTGAAGCGCCTGTCGGCCTGGCTTGCCGCCGACGAACCCCGCCCGGCCCCGGCGGACCTGCGGCGGCAACTCCACGCCGTCCTGCCATCCTGCATGATCCCGGCGGATTTGCGGTTCATGGATCGGCTGCCCCGCAACCGGAACGGCAAGATCGACCGCGCCGCCTTGCAGCGGATGCCGGTCACGCAAGCGCCTGAACCGCCGTCGGCGGCATCGCCGCTGGAAAGCGAGATCCTGGCGGTCTGGCGGGAGGTCCTTGGGACGGGCGAGCTTTCGATCCAGGACGATTTCTTCGACCTTGGCGGGCAGTCGCTCCAGGCCATCCAGGCCGTCAACCGGCTTGGCGTCCGCATCGGCCGGGAGATATCCATCGCGGCCCTGTTCCGGCACCCGACCGCGCTGGCGCTGGCGGGTTTCCTGGAGAGCGAGGCTCCCGCCGATTGGCAGGGGCTGGGGCTGGGGCTGGGCGTGCTGCTGCCGATGGCCGACCGGGGAGACCGGCATCCGCTGTTCTGCGTCCATCCCGCGGGCGGTCTGGGCTGGTGCTATCTCGGCCTTACCCGGATCTTGCCGGACCAGCCGATCTACGGCTTGCAGGCCCGTGGCCTGGAATTGGCGGAACCGCTACCGTCGAGCCTGGAGGAAATGGCGGCGGATTATCTCGATCAGATCCGCCGCGTCCAGCCCACCGGCCCCTACCATATCCTCGGCTGGTCGGTCGGCGGCGCCATCGCCCACACCATGGCGGCCATGCTCCAGGCCGATGGCGAGGAAGTCGCCCTGTTGGCGATGCTCGACGCCTATCCCGGCGACCAGTGGCGCCACCTGGACGCTCCCGGTGAGCAGGACGCGCTGAGGGCGCTTCTCGACATCGCGGGTCATGACCGAACAGCCCGGCGCGACGCGACCCTGGAGCGGACCGAGGTCATGACGCTTCTGGGCCGTCCCGGCGGTCCGCTGGCAAACCTGGACCCGGCCCGGCTTGCCGCCCTGATCGACATCGCGGCCAACGACATCCGCCTGCTCCGGCAGTGCAGCCACGGGGTATTCCACGGCGACGTCCTGTTCTTCACGGCCGCCAAGCCAAGGGCCGAGCACTGGCTCACCCGCGAGTCCTGGAGCGCCTATGTCGATGGGCGCATCGAGAACGTCGATATCGACTGCACCCATCCCACCATGCTGCACCCGTCCTCCCTTGCGGTGATCGGCCCGATCCTCCGTTCCCGAATGGCTGCCCGAGTGGCAATCCGATGAAAGCGAACACGATGAACCAGATGGCGAACCAGACGGCGAAGCCCCACGACTGGGGCAATATCGCGCAGACCGACAGATCGAAGTATTTCGTCGATTACCTCGACACCGCGACGGCGCAGGGCGAGATG
>DASQKT010000505.1:0-4129 GCA_035630415.1 Skermanella sp. | reverse complement strand
ACGGATGAAGGCGTCCAGGCTCTGCTTGCTCTCGGTCTCGGTCGGCTCGATCAGGAAGGCGCCGTGGACGACCAGCGGGAAGTACATGGTCATCGGGTGGTAGCCTTCGTCGATCATCGCCTTGGCGAAGTCGAGCGTCGTGACGCCCGTCCCCTTGAGGAAGCGGTCGTCGAACAGCGCCTCGTGCATGCAGGGGCCTTCAAAGGACGCGGTCATCACGTCCTTCAGGCTCGCCATCACGTAATTGGCGTTCAGCACGGCGTCGGAGGCGACCTGACGCAGCCCGTCGGCGCCATGGCTCAGGATGTACGCCAGGGCACGGACGAACATGCCCATCTGGCCGTGGAAGCCCTTGAGACGGCCGAACTCCTTGCCGTTGGCTTGGCTGTCCTCCCCGCTCTCGACCAGCGAGAAGCCGTCCTCGCCATGGACGACATACGGAAGGGGAACGAACTTCGCCAGCGCTTCCGACAGCACGACCGGACCGCTGCCCGGACCGCCGCCGCCATGCGGCGTCGAGAAGGTCTTGTGCAGGTTGATGTGCATGGCGTCGATGCCGAGGTCGGCGGGACGGACCCGGCCGACGATGGCGTTGAAGTTGGCGCCGTCGCAGTAGAAGAAGGCGCCGGCCTTATGGACGGCCTCGGCGATCTCGATGATGTCGCGCTCGAACAGCCCGCAGGTGTTCGGGTTGGTCAGCATGATCGCGGCGACGTCGTCGCCCAGCTTCGCCTTCAGCGCCTCCAGATCGACGCGGCCGGTGGCATCGGCCGGGATGGCGTCCACGGTGAAGCCGCAGGCCGCCGCCGTCGCAGGATTGGTGCCGTGAGCGGATTCCGGAACCAGAACGCGGCGGCGGTGGCTCGTGCTGCCGTCCCGGTCCTCGATGGCAGCGCGGATCGCGGCCATGCCGCACAGCTCGCCGTGTGCTCCGGCTGCGGGCGACATCGCGACGGCGGGCATGCCGGTCAGCGTCTTCAGCCAGTGGGCCAGCGTGTCGATCAGCTCAAGGGCACCCTGGACCGTCCGTTCCGGCTGCATTGGGTGGATGTCGCTGAGTCCCGGCAGCCGCGCCAGCTTCTCGTTCAGGCGCGGGTTGTGCTTCATCGTGCAGGAGCCGAGCGGATACAGCCCGCTGTCGATCGCGAAGTTCTTCTGCGACAGGCGGGTGTAGTGCCGGATCACCTCCGGCTCGCTCAATCCTGGCAGCCCAATGGTGCCGCGCTCCCGCACCTTGCCGAGGCGCGACTTCACAGGCGGAGGCTCCGGCAGATCGACGCCGGTGGTGCCGGGGCTGTCCTGTTCGAAGATCAGCGGCTCTTCCAGCATCAGCGCGCGGTTGCCGCTGATGGTACCGGCAGCGGCGGAGGCAGCATTCCCGCCCTCTACCCCGAGGGTGTCGATATGGGTCTTGCGTCCCTGGGTGTTCATGACAGAGCTTCCTTCAGGCCGTGGGCCAGGGCTTCCATGTCGGCGTCGGTATTGGTTTCGGTCGCGGTAACCAGCATCAGGTCGGCCAGGGACTCGTCGCCGGGATGCAGACGGGAAACGGGGACGCCGCCCAGGATGCCGGCCTTGGCGAGCTTGTTGACCACCTTGGATGCCGGCTTCTTCAGCCGCACCGTGAACTCGTTGAAGAAGCTGTCGCTGACGACATCGACGCCCTTCAGACCGTCGAGCCGGTCGGCAAGCTGGACCGCCTTGGCATGGTTCAGCCGGGCCAGCCGCTTGAAGCCTTCCTCGCCCAGCAGGCTCATATGGATCGTGAAGGCAAGCGCGCACAGCCCGCTGTTCGTGCAGATGTTGCTGGTCGCCTTCTCGCGCCGGATATGCTGCTCGCGGGTCGAGAGCGTCAGCACCCAGCCACGCCGGCCTTCGGCATCGACGGTCTGGCCGGTCAGGCGGCCCGGCATGTGGCGGACATACTTGTCGCGGGTGGCGAACAGGCCGACATAGGGGCCGCCGAAGTTCAGCGAATTGCCGATCGACTGGCCTTCGGCCACGACGATATCGGCTCCCATCTCGCCCGGCGGCGTCAGCAGCCCGAGCGAGACGACTTCGGCAACCGCCACGATCAGCAGCGCGCCCTTGGCATGGACGGCGGCGGCAAGGTCGGTCAGGTCGCGGACTTGGCCGAAGAAGCCGGGGTTCTGGACGACGACGCAGGAGGTCTTGTCGTCGATCAGCGCAGCCAAATCTTCCTTGCCATCCGGATCGGCCGGAGCCGCGACCACCTCGAAGCCGTGGAAGCGGGCGTTGGTCATGGTCACATCGCGGTAATGCGGATGCAACCCACCGGACAGTACGGCCTTGCCGCGCCGGGTCACCCGGTTCGCCATCATCACGGCTTCGGCGCAGGACGTGGCGCCGTCGTAGAGCGAGGCGTTCGCCACGTCCATGCCGGTGATCAATGCCACCTGGGTCTGGAACTCGAACAAATATTGCAGCGTGCCCTGGGTGACTTCCGGCTGATACGGCGTGTACGAGGTCAGGAACTCGCCGCGCTGGATCAGGTGATCGACCGAGGCCGGGACGTGGTGGCGATAGGCCCCCGCTCCCAGGAAGCTCGGCACGCTACCGGCGGAAATGTTCTTCGCGGCCATCGCCGCGATCGTCCGCTCGACTTCCATCTCGCCGGCATGGGGCGCCAGCCCCTCGATCGGGGCCAACAGCCGGGCCGCCTCCGGCACGTCGCGGAACAGGCTGTCGACCGAGGGCACGCCTATGGTGGCGAGCATCGACCGGCGGTCGGCCTCGGTCAGGGGCAGGTAACGCATCAGTGCAGGCCCTCGCAGTATTCCTTGTACGCCGCCTCGTCGAGCAGGTCGTCCAGGTCGCCCTGGTTCTCGATCCGCAGCTTGACGAACCAGCCCTCGCCCTGCGGGTCGCGGTTGACCAGCGCCGGATCGTCGGCCAGGGCCTCGTTCACCTCGACCACGTCGCCCGCGACCGGAGCGTAGACTTCGCTGGCGGCCTTGACCGACTCGACGACGGCGGCTTCCTTGCCGGCGACGACGTTGCGCCCGACCTCGGGCAGTTCGACGAAGACCACGTCACCCAGCTGCTGCTGGGCATAGTCGGTGATCCCGACGGTCGCGACTTCGCCGTCGAGTTTGATCCACTCGTGGTCCTTGGTGAACTTGATGATGCTCATGGCGGGTATCCCGAATCTGAAAAGCGGAAAATCTGAAGAGGCAACAGGGAAAACGGCCGGAAGGCCGCTCCCGGAAATAGGGTCAGCCCCGGTAGTAGCGCTGGGGGAAGAACGGCATTTCGGCGACCTTGGCCGGCATCGGCTTGCCCCGGACGACAAGGTTGACCGGAGTGCCGGGCGCCGCCGACGCCGTGGCGACGTAGCCCATCCCGACCGGACCGTTGACGCTCGGGCCGAAGCCGCCGCTGGTGATCTCGCCCAGGAACGCACCGTAAGCGTCGGTTATCTGAGTATGCTCGCGCGCTGGGGCACGGCCGTCGGGACGGATGCCTACCCGCTTCCGCGCCGTGCCGTTGGCAAGCTGGTCCAGGATCACGTCGGCGCCGGGGAAGCCGCCCTCGGCCCGGCGGCGCTTGCCGATCACCCAGTTGAGGTTGGCTTCGACCGGGGTCGTCGTGGTGTCGATATCGTGGCCGTAGAGGCAGAGGCCGGCTTCCAGCCGCAGCGAGTCGCGGGCGCCCAGGCCCATCGCCTCGACTTCTTCCTCGGCCAGCAGCAGGCGGGCGGTGATCTCGGCGAAGGCGTTGGGGACGGAAATCTCGTAGCCATCCTCTCCGGTATAGCCGGAGCGGGTGATCAGAACAGGGGCGCCCCGGAAATTGGCTTCCAGCGCGCTCATGAACTTCATGGTCTCGGCGGCCGGGACGAAGCGCCCCATAACCTCGGCGGCCTGCGGTCCCTGCAAGGCCAGCAGCGCGCGGTCGCCCAGATACTCGACTTTGGCCTTGCCGGCGAGGCGGGTGCGCAAATGCTCGACATCGGCGGCCTTGCAGCCGGCATTGACGACCAGGAACAGGTGGTCGCCCATGTTGGTGATCATCAGGTCGTCCAGGATGCCGCCCTGTTCGTTGGTGAACAGGCTGTAACGCATCCGGCCTTTTGCCAGCGCCTGGATCTCGCCGGGGACCAGCGTTT
>DASQKT010000504.1:0-12145 GCA_035630415.1 Skermanella sp. | reverse complement strand
CGGAACCGCAACCGCTTTTCCGGGAAGTTTTCCAGCGGAAAAGTCTGGCGCAGCAGGACGCTGCGCACCGTCTGGAGTTCGGCTCCCCACCAGGGCGCCCGTGGCACGAAGGACGGGAAGTCGAACGGTAGCGGCGGCGGTAAAACAGCGTCAGCGGTCGTCAGGATCGGCGGCATACTGTTCATAGGAACGGTGGAGACTGGCGTAAAACGGGTTGGTGTCGATGAACTTCGTCATGGCCTTCAGATTGGCCTTGTCGCTCTGAATCCACTGGTCGGCGACCTGCTGGTGCTCCGGATGGATGGAGAGCAGATAGAACGCGGCCTGCTCGACCGAGATGATCTCCTCCTCTCCCAGCTTCTCCAGGATGGCTCCGATATGGAGCGGCAGGACGGCCATGAAAGGCAGATCGCCCCGGCTGTCCGGGTCCTGGCGATTGCGCTCGAATGCCTTGCGCAGGCGTTCGATGATCTGGAAAAAGACCGAGCGGCGCTGCTTCCAGGTCGGCTCGTCGGCCAGAATGCCGGCGAGGGAATCGAACAGATGCGTCTGTTCGTCGTCGAAGCCTTCGCAGGCCGACTGCGCCGGCCTGGGAATCGGAAAGGCGGTCATCTATGGTCCTCGTGCAGGATCAGGCGTGGACGAGGAAGTCGCGAACCGCCGCGATCTGGTCTTCCGCCATCAGCGGCGGAGCATGCCCCACCCCCGCGAATTCCACCAGTTTCGCGTGCGGACCGCGCGCCGTCATCGCGCGGGCAGTGTCGGGCGTCAGCAGGTTGCTGTCGCCGCCGCGCAGCAGCAGGGTCGGACAGGTGATCCGGTCATAGATCGGCCAAAGATCGACATCCTGGACGGGAGCCGCCGCCAGTGCGGCGCCGATGGCGGGGTCGTAGCCGAACTTCAGCTTGCCATTCGGCTGAACGCGGGCCTCGTGCTTTGCCAGCCGGCGCCACTGCTCGGCCGTGACCGGGGCATAGCCGGTGAGACGCGCGCGCAGTCCCGCTTCCAGAGCCTCAATGTCGTCAAACTCCGGTTCCTCGACCACATAGGAGGCTATCGCTTGAAGTGCCGCCGCCGGCATGAAGGCGCCGACATCGTTCAAGACGAGACGGGCGACGGGCGTATCGGGATGAGCCGCCAGCATCATGCCGATCAATCCGCCCATCGACGTTCCGACCCAGTAGACCTGCTCGACATCGAGCCGCGCCACAAGCGCGGTCATATCGGCAAGATATTGAGGGAATGCATAGGAGGCCGCGGCGATCAAACGGCCACTCCGGCCCCGCCCTGCGACATCGGGACAAACGACCCGAAACCCCTCGGCAGCCAGCGCCGGCGCAAGCTCATCGAAATCGTGGCTGTTGCGCGTCAGGCCGTGAACGCAGACGACAGTCCTGTCGGCGTCCTCAGGCCCCCATTCTGCATAAGCGATGCGGTGAAAGCCGCCGGCATGCAACCCGCGAAGGGTCTTTTCTCGAAAGGAGTTCATGGACGGGAATGTAGCACTTCACCGCCCGTGTTCCAACGGGACGGCAGCGCCGTTCAGTGCCGGTTATCGCTGGTGAATACGAGTTCCAGGGACGCCGCCGTCAATGCGCGCTTGAACAGATCATCCAGCAGCTCCGGAGCCGAACGGCGGATTTGGGCCTCCATGTCACCGGGAACCGACCCGAAGCGGGTTTCCAACGTGACCAGGATGGAGTCGATCTTGGCTTTGACGACGCCCTTGGACACACCAAGTTCCTCGCCTTCTGCAATTCCAAATTCCTTTCCTCTGGCGAACCCGGCTTCCTCACCCTGGCGGAGCCATTCCTTTGCTGCGAGTGAAATCAACTCTCCCTCCCGGTGCGGTTTTACCCGGCGTGCGACTCTGGTCAGCAATTCGCTGGTGATGGCCGGAAACAGGCGGATCATATACCGGATCACCTGCTCTTCCAAATGAGTCCCGTCGGTCAGCCGGGGCAATATCGTTTGAAGCAGAATTTCCGGATCGGTGCCGCGATAGACATGCTTGAGCGGCAGCAATCCGGCGCAGACTTCCGCATCGGAAGCCAGTTCGTTATCGGGGATATGGCCAAGGTCGCACAGGATGTAGCCCATGCCGCTCATGAACTCCTGCAGCTCCTGGTCCGCGTCGATGCACTCGGTAATCGACAGCGGCACCTTCCATTCCTGCCTGCCATGATAGAAGACCAGCGGGATGATCAGCGGCAGGCTGAGCGCCTTGCCGGCGCTCGTTCCGGCATAGCGGCGCCAGATCTCTCGCCGATAGCCCAGCAGTTGCAGGACGATGAAAGGGTCCGGAGCGCTCTTGTGCTCGAACAGGATGTAGAGAAGCGCCCATCCGCCGTCGCGGAGCGCCACGCTGAACAGCCGGTCGCTCTGGCTGGCTTTCAGCGCGGGATCGACGAAGGTGCCGTCCAGCAGGACCGGCGGTTCGTCGCCCAGACGGCTTGAGATGATCTCCGGCAGGTAATCGCGGATCAGGACGCCCGCACGGCCCACATCGTCGATCAAGGCCCTGAACAGAGAATCATGAGAAATGGACATGCGGCCTGAACACGATGGAATGAGGTAGTAGCATCGCATATGAGGCGATACGGCCTCGTTCCACCATGCGGCATGTTGTCGGGACGAACGCCGCTACTCGGCGGCCTGGCTTAAGCGCTGGCAGGGCTCCATCTCATCCGAGGGAAGGAATGCATCGTCCTCGACCTCGACGAAGCGGTCGGGATAGAAGCCGTTGAAGTCGGTACGCAACTCGATGGTGTAGGCGCCCGCCTGCCCGATTTCGATGTAGTCGCCTTCCCGGACATCGGCTGCCAGCCGGTAGGGGCCTTCCATGACGTCGACCGGATCGCAGGTCGGCCCGAACAGGCTGAAGTCGCCGAAATCGTCGGCCAGCACCTCGACCCGGCCGCCTTCCGGCCGCAGGACGCGCATGGGGAAACGCAGGCCGGCGTATTTCAGGTCGGACAGGCTGCCGTAGACGCCATCGTTGATGTAGAGGAAGTTGTCTTTCCGCAACTCGACACGGACGACCAGCGAGGCGCCCGCCGCGACCAGGGCACGGCCGGGCTCGCACCATACCTCGTGGTCGCCCGGCAGATCGATCTGGCTCAGCCCCGCCGCGATGGCCTCCAGGTAATCGTCCAGCGGCGGCGGCGTCAGGCCGACATAGGCGACCGGAAAGCCGCCGCCGATATCGACCACGCTGAGCGGAACCCTCGCCATTTCAACCACATGGGCAGTAAGCCGCAATGCGGCCGTATAGGACCCCGGCGTCATGCACTGCGACCCGACGTGGAAGGACAGGCCGACCCTGTAGCCGGCGCCATGGGCGGTTTCCAGCAACTCGGCTGCCTGCCGGGGTGAAGCGCCAAACTTGCCGCCGAGATCGTAGACCGCCGCCCCTCGGGCGGTCGCCAGCCGGACGATGATCACGACATCCCGGATGTGACCCGTCTCGGTCATGACCTTCGCCAACTCGTCGGGATGATCGACCACGAAGTGCCGCACGCCGTGGTCGTCATAAGCGGTGCGGATGGCGCCGCGCTGTTTCACCGGATGCATGAAGTAGCAGGAGGCGTCCGGCAGCCGTTCGGCCACGGCGGAGATTTCCGGCAGGGACGCGGTGTCGAAATGACGGATACCGCCAGCGTGCAGAGCATCGAGGAACATCGGTTCCGCATTGCACTTGACGGCGTAGAGGACGGAGCCTGGAAAAGCATCGACAAAGCGCCGGGCCGTCTCACGCAGTATGTGAGGACGCACGCAATAGACCGGCTGCTCGGGCATCAATGCCGCTACCATGGCAGCCGCATCGGTAAAACTGCCGGTGTGGTGAGCGATGTCGAAAGTGGTATTTTCCAGGGGCATGGATTCGTGTTCCATCATTGAAGATGTACTGGGCCGATGCTTTCTCGGTGACCTCTCCGCTTTATGGATTTTCATGATGAAAACTTCGTTAATGATCGAATTATCAGGGACTTGGCAGGCCAGACCCTGCGCGCCGCACTTAAGGTTGCGACCGATCCGGCACGTGGGCTAGCTTGGGCCTCCTCGGTCAGGGACTAGTAAGGAGCGGTGATGAGTTGGCAGAAGAGAACGATTCTCGTAGCGCTGACACTCATCATCGTCCTACCAGCCGCAGTCATCGGGAGCGGGTGGCTCTGGTTGCGCTCCGGCCTTCCCCAGCTTGACGGCGCCGTCACCCTGCCCGGCCTGACCTCCCCGGTGGAGGTCGCGACCGACCGCAACGCGGTTCCCCATATCTTCGCCCGTTCCCAGCAGGACGCCTACTTCGCACTGGGATATGTCCATGCGCGCGACCGCATGTGGCAGATGGACCTGAACAGGCGGATCGGCGCCGGCCGCCTGTCGGAACTGATCGGCAGCGCCGGCCTGCGTTACGACCGGCTGATGCGGGTGCTGGGTTTTCAGGCGAGCGCCGAAGAGAGCCTTCAGGCCCTGGCGCCCGAAGTCCAGCAGGCGTTGGACTCCTACTCCGCCGGTGTCAATGCTTGGCTCGGCAGCCATGACGGCCCGCTGCCACTCGAGTTCCAGGTACTGCGCTACGATCCGGAACCGTGGAGGCCGGCGGACAGCCTGCTTTGGGGCAAGTTGATGGCACTCCAGTTGAGCGGCAACTACAATGACGAGTTGCTGCGCGCCCGCCTGATGCAGAGGTTCCCGGCGGAGACGATCCGCCAGATGTACCCGGAATACCCGGCCACTGCCCCGGTGACACTCGCGTCTGATCTGACTGATCTGGACTTCGACCGGCTTCAGGCCTCCCTGCCCCCGCCGCTCGGCCCCGCAACCGCCTCCAACGAATGGGTCGTTTCGGGAGAGCGCAGCGGCACCGGCAAGCCGGTGCTCGCCAATGACCCGCATCTGCAACTGGGCGCGCCGACGCTCTGGTATCTGGCGCGGATAGAAGCGCCCGGACTGTCCGTCACCGGCGCCACGGTGCCCGGAGTGCCGTTCACCGTCCTGGGACGCAACGACAGGATTTCCTGGGGCTTCACCACCACCGGAAGCGACGTTCAGGACCTTTATGTCGAGCGATTGGACCGGGCCGATCCCGGCAGATACCTGACGCCTGACGGTCCCCGCCCGTTCGGCCAGCGGACCGAAACGATCAAGGTGAAGGACGCGGCCGACGAACAACTCGTCGTCCGCACGACGCGTCACGGCCCTGTCCTGTCCGATATCGAACCGAGGGCCGTCCAGGCAGCACCCGAAGGCCACGTCATCTCCCTGGCCTTTACCGGCCTCAGCGACCGCGACACGACGGCGGAGGCGCTGTGGCGGCTGAACCGTGCTCCCGACTGGGAAGGATTCAAGGCGGCGTTGCGGCTGATCCAGGCGCCGCAGCAGAACATCGTCTACGCCGATGTCCAGGGTAATATCGGCTTCTACACGCCGGGACTGGCGCCGATCCGCAGCAAGGGCGACGGCAGCGTTCCGGTACCGGGCTGGAGCGACGAATACGCCTGGACCGGCGCCATTCCGTTCGAGGAGTTGCCCCAGGCCTTCAACCCGCCCGAAGGCAAGATCGTCAATGCCAACAACCGCGTCACCGGCCCGGACTACCGTTGGTTCCTGACCAACCGCTGGGACGACTGGTACCGCGCCGCCCGGATCGATCAAGTCCTTGAAGCAAACCGCCGCCACGATGTCGATGCGGCGGAATCGCTGCTGAGGGACACCGTGTCGCTGGCGGCGCGCGACCTGCTGCCCCTGATGCTGAAGACCGGCACGATCTCGCCGGACGCCAAGGCGGCGCTCGACATGCTGCGCGGCTGGGACGGCACGATGAGCCGCGACCGGGCCGAGCCACTGATCTACGAGTGGTGGGCGCGCGAACTGCATCGGGCGCTCTATGCCGACGAACTCGGCCCCCTGTTCCCGGAAGTCATGAGCGCCAGTCCCCGGCTCGTCCTGCATATCCTGACCAGGGTGCCGCAGTGGTGCGACGACGTCACGACCTCGGACCGAACGGAGACCTGCGATGACGTGCTCGGCCGCTCGCTCGACCGCGCACTGGCGACGCTGACGGAGCGCCATGGTTCCGATATGACGACATGGCGCTGGGGGGCGGAGCACCGCGCGCCGCTCGCCCATCAGGTCCTCAGCCGGGTTCCCGTACTCAAGAACCTGTTCGACATCGGGATCGAAACCGATGGCGGCAACCACACCGTCAACCGGGGTGGAAGCAACGTTCGGGACGACGGCGCTCCGTTTTCCCATATCCATGGGGCGGGATACCGGGCCATCTACGATATGTCCGATCCGGAGAACTCCCGCTTCATGATCTCCACCGGGCAGTCGGGCAATCCCCTGTCGTCCCATTACGGCGATCTGGTGGAACAGTGGCGCGATGGCCGGCATTTCACGATATCCGGCTCGCTGGAGCAGGTAACGTCGGAAGGCCTCGGCCGGCTGACGCTCCGTCCGGAATGACCCCCAAATCAACACCAGGAGCCGCACACCATGACCATGGGCCTTGACGACATCCGGTCGGCGGCTGCGGCGCTCGCGGGCGACCTGACGGTCACACCGACGATCCCGTCGCCCCGCCTGTCCGAGCAGACCGGCTGCCGCATTCACCTGAAGCTGGAATGCCTGCATCATACCGGTTCGTTCAAGGAGCGCGGCGCGCTCAACAAGCTGAAGAGCCTGGCCGCAGCCGAAGCCGCACAGGGCGTCATCGCAATGTCCGCCGGCAACCATGCCCAGGGAGTAGCCTACCATGCGACCCGGCTCGGCATTCCCGCGACCATCGTCATGCCGGCGCAGACTCCCTTCACCAAGGTGGAGCGGACGGAATCCTACGGCGCCAAGGTCGTGCTGCATGGCGATGCGCTGAGCGATGCCGAAGCCTTCGCCCATGGGATCGCGGACCGCGACGGCCTGACCTTCGTCCATCCCTACGACGACCCGCTGATCATCGCGGGTCAGGGAACGATAGCACTGGAGATGCTGGAGGCCGTCCCGGATCTGGACGTGCTGGTCGTCCCCGTCGGCGGCGGCGGGCTGATCGCCGGGATCGCGACGGCGGCCAAAGCGATCAAGCCGGATATCGAGATCGTCGGGGTGGAAGCCGAGCTCTATCCGTCGATGAAGCAGACGCTCGCCGGTACTCCCGTTTCTTGTGCCGGCGCCACCATCGCGGAAGGTATCGCCGTAAAGTCGCCGGGGCACATCACGCGGAAGATTATCCGCAATCATGTGGACGACATCGTCCTGGTCAGCGAGGAGTGCCTGGAGCGCGCGATCGACACGCTGATCACCGAGCAGAAGCTGGTGGTCGAAGGAGCCGGAGCGGCGGGGTTCGCGGCCATACTGGCGGACCAGCCGCGCTTCAGGGGACGCAAGGTCGGGACCGTGCTGTGCGGCGGCAACATCGATGCCCGAATCCTGGCGTCGATCCTGATGCGGGGCTTGGTCCGGCAGCGCCGGATGGTCCGCCTGAGGATTGCCCTGACCGACGCGCCGGGAGCGCTGGCGAAGGTGGCGCAGTTCTTAGGCGAAGCGGGCGGTAATATCGTAGAGATTTATCACCGCCGCCTGTTTCACAACGTACCCGTGAAAATGGCGGACATCGACGTGGTGATGGAGACCCGCGACCACGGCCACGTCGATGCGATCCTGGCGAAGCTGCATGCCGCCGGATACCCGGCTGAGCTGATGGATGACGTTTCCTGAAGCAAGCCCCCGCCGACACGCGGCGCGGCTTTCTTCCTGTTCGGACGCAATCTGCGGGATCATCCTCGGCATACGGCTGTTCTAAGCGGTGACCGATCAGCCCAATCCAGGATGGCCCCTCCCCATGACCACCCGCTATTCCCATTCGATGCCGTTCGGCGCCGAAACGCGCGACGACGGCACCACGCGCTTCCGCCTTTGGGCTCCCTCGCAACCGGAAATCCGGCTTGTCCTGGACGGCGGAAAAGACGATGCCCAGCCGATGTCCAAGCAGGCGGACGGCTGGTTCGAACTGGTCACCGACAAGGCGCCCGCCGGAACCCGCTACCAGTTCCAGCTGCCGGACGGCCTCGCGGTGCCCGACCCCGCGTCGCGCTTCCAGCCGGAGGACGTCAACGGCCCGAGCCTCGTGGTCGATCCGAAGAGCTACGAATGGCGCAACACCGACTGGCGCGGCCGCCCGTGGGAAGAGACTATCCTGTACGAACTCCATGTCGGCTGCTTCACCGACGAGGGCACCTATGACGGCGTCCGCCGCAAGCTGGACCATCTGGCCGACCTGGGAGTGACCGCGATCGAGTTCCTGCCGCTGGCCGACTTCGCCGGCCGCCGGGGCTGGGGCTACGACGGCGTCCTGCCCTACGCCCCCGACGACGCCTACGGCTCCCCCGACTCTCTCAAGCGCCTGATCGACGAGGCGCATGGCCGGAACCTGATGGTCTTCCTGGACGTAGTCTACAACCACTTCGGCCCGGAAGGTAACTACCTCAGCGCCTACGCCAAGTCGTTCTTCACCGAGCGGCACCACACCCCCTGGGGTGCCGCGATCAACTTCGACGGCAAGGACGCCCGTCCGGTCCGCGATTACTTCATCAATAACTCCTTGTACTGGCTGAACGAGTACCGCTTCGACGGGCTGCGCTTCGATGCCGTCCACGCGATCATCGACGACAGCAAGCCGCATATCCTGACCGAGCTGGCGGAGACCGTCCGCCGCAAGGTCGAGGAGGCGACGCCGGGCCGCCATATCCATCTGGTGCTGGAGAACGAGGCCAATCAGGCGCACCGGCTGGACCGCGACGACGACCGCCTGCCGCCGCACTATACCGCGCAGTGGAACGACGACTTCCACAACACCGCCCATGCGCTGGTGACCGGTGAACGCGCCGGCTACTACGAGGACTTCTGCGACGAGTCGCACGAGAAGCTGGCACGTTCGCTGATGGACGGTTTCGTCTACCAGGGCGATCCGTCGCCGCATCAGGACGGCAAAATCCGGGGCGAACCCAGCGCACACCTGCTGCCGCAGGCCTTCGTCAGCTTTCTCCAGAACCACGATCAGGTCGGCAACCGCGCCATGGGCGAGCGGCTTTCGGCGCTGATCCCTGCCGAACGCCTGAAGGCGATTACGGCGGTCTTCCTGCTGACGCCGCAGATCCCCATGCTGTTCATGGGCGAGGAATGGGCCAGCGACCGCCCCTTCAACTTCTTCACCGACTTCCACGGTGAGCTTGCCGACGCGGTTCGCGAAGGCCGCCGCAAGGAATTCGCCAAGTTCGCCGAGTTTTCCGATCCGGAAGCGCGGAAGAAGATCCCCGACCCCAACGAGGAATCGACCTTCAACGGTTCCAAGTTGGATTGGGACGCGGTATCCGAACCCTCGCATGCGGAGTGGCTTTCCTGGTATAAGACACTGATTGTCACTAGGCGCACCAGGATCGTGCCGCTGCTGTCGAAGATCGGCGCGGACAGCACCGCCGAGGTGCGGAACGATACCGTTATCGTGGCGCACTGGCCGCTGGGGGATAGCGGACGGCTGACATTGGTTGCTAATCTGGGGGACGCCCCGGTCGATGGGGTGGACGCTCCCGAAGGCGAGCTGATTTTCGAAACCGCGCCATCCGTGGCCGCGGACCTTAAAGCCGGGCGAATCGGCGCATGGGCCGTCGCCTGCCATGTCAAAGGCTTCGACACCGGCGCGGCTTAGAAGGCCTGAGGAAACAGGCCAGGGGATCAAGGGGGAACTGATAGCATGACTGATGGCGCCGATCTGGACCGGCTGGCGGAACTCGTTGGAATCGAGCCGTTCTACCATGACATCTGGGGCAACCGGCGGGAGATCGGCCCCGCCACCAAGCGCGACCTCGTCCAGGCCATGGGCTTCCCCGCCGGCACGCCGGAAGAAGCGGCGGACAGCCTGTACCGGCTGAGGGAGCGCGAGTGGCGGCGCATGCTGACGCCGGTCTTCGTGCTGGGCGACGGCGACAGTCCGGAGATCGACTTCACCGTCCCGGCCCAGACCGACCCCGCCGGCATCACCTGGACTCTGTCCGAGGAGGAAGGCGACGTCCATTGGGGCGAACAGCCCTTGGCGGAGTTGCCGCCGACCGGCGAGGCCGTGTTCGACGACGTCCGCTACACCCGTCATAAGCTGGCTTTGCCGGCCGGTCTGTCGCACGGCTACCACCGGCTGGCGATCCAGTTGAACGCCGGCGGCGCCGTGGTCCATGAAGGGGCCGCGACGCTGATCCTGGCGCCCAACCGCTGCATGACTCCGGACGAGATGGTCGAGGGCGGCGGCCAGACCTGGGGTGTCGGCGTCCAGCTTTACGCCCTGCGGTCGCCCGGCAACTGGGGCATCGGCGACTATACCGACGCCGGCGCCATGGCCGAGCAGGCCGCCAAGCTGGGAGCCGGCGTGGTCGGGCTCAACCCGCTGCACGCCATGTTCCCGGCGGATCCGAACCACAACAGCCCCTATTCGCCGGGCAACCGGGGATTCCTCAACACGCTCTACATCGATGTCGGCGGGTTGCCGGAACTGGAGCATTGCGCCGAGGCGCGCCAGCTTATCGCCGGGGAGGATTTCCAGCAGCGGCTTCAAGCGGTTCGGGAAGCATCGCTCGTCAACTACGCCGCCGTCTCCGACCTCAAGATGCCGGTGCTGGAACTGCTGTTCCAGAGCGCCCGCACGGTCCAGGGGCAGCGCTGGGACGGGTTCCTGCTGTTTCAGCGAGAAATGGACGACGCCCTGGTCCGGCAGGCGACCTTCGACGCCCTGCACGAGCATTTCTTCAAGGGCCAGGGCAAGTGGATGTGGCAGGAATGGCCGGAGGCCTTCCGCGATCCCGAGGGCGAGGCCGTCGCCCGCTTCCGCGAGGACAATGCCGAGCGGATCGAGTTCTTCCAATGGCTGCAATGGCTGGCCGACGACCAGTTGGCAACCGCCGCCCATCGCGCCCGCACCGCCGGGATGCCGATCGGCTTCTACCGCGATCTGGCGGTCGCCAACCACCCCGGCGGAGCCGCCGCGTGGTATGCTCAATCGCTGATCGTCCAGGGGGCGAATGTCGGTTCGCCCCCCGATATGTTCAGCCCGGACGGACAGAACTGGGGTCTGGCGCCGCTGTCGCCGATCGGCCTGATCGAGACGGCCTACGAGTCCTTCATCCAAGGGCTGCGCGCCAATATGCGGCACGCCGGAGCGATCCGGATCGACCACGTCATGGCGCTTCAGCACCTGTTCTGGATACCGTCCAGACCCAGTCACGAGGGGGGAGCCTACGTGACCTATCCGATGCGCGACATGGTGCGGATCATTGCGCTGGAGTCCCGGCGCAACCGCTGCCTCGTCATCGGCGAGGATCTCGGTACCGTGCCGGAAGGCTTCCGTCCCGCCATGCAGGAGGCCGGCATCCTGTCGTACCGGGTGCTCTATTTCGAGCGCGGCCAGGACAAGGGCTTCATCGCACCGGAGCACTACCCGCGCGATGCCCTGGTTTCGGTCACCACCCATGATCTGCCGACCTTGAAAGGATGGTGGAGCGGCCATGACATCCGGGTCCGCGCCGAACTGGGCCAGTATGCGGCACCCGGCGCGCTGGATGCCGAGCTGGCGGAACGCTGGACCGACAGGGAGCGGCTTTTGTCTTCGATGCGCTGGGCACGGGTCGTCCCGCAGGATACCGGGTCGGAGTGCCTGACGCCCGAGCTGGCCGGCGCCGTCCACGGCTATCTGGCGAAGAGTGCCGGCCGCATCCTGATGGTTCAGGTCGAGGATATCGTGGGTGAGATCGACCAGCCGAACCTGCCCGGCACCGTCCATCAGCATCCCAACTGGCAGCGCAAATTGCCGGTGACGATCGGCGAACTATCGGACGCGCCGCTGGGCCGTTCGATTGTCGAGGCCATCCGTCGTCAGCAGCAACGGGCTTGATCCGGAGACACGCCGGACCGGCGTTGTTATAAAGGGAAGAAAAACGCCGCTGCGAATGACTTTCAGGTTTTATTCGAGGCCGGTTCGTATATTTAGTGGACTGTGAGATTCTCGCATTCCCACGGGATGCGGCCAAGGGGCTGATCCACAGCGCTTGCATTGGAGAAGAAAAATGAAGGGCGATCCTAAAGTAATCCGTCACCTGAATATCATTCT
>DASQKT010000503.1:0-2518 GCA_035630415.1 Skermanella sp. | reverse complement strand
GCACACGCCACCCATCCGCTGTCGGCGCTCCAGATGGAATATTCGCTGTGGACCCGCGATGCGGAGGACACGATCCTGCCGGTCCTGCGCGAGTTGGGCATCGGTCTGGTGCCCTACAGCCCGCTCGGGCGCGGCTTCCTGACCGGCGCTTTCCGCCGGCGCGACGACCTGATCCCAAGCGACCGGCGCCACGCCCATCCCCGTTTCCAGGAGGGCAACTTCGAGCGGAACCTCGGCCTGCTCGGAACCCTGGACCGGATCGCGGCAGCGCGCGGCGTGACGCCGGCGCAGGTGGCGCTTGCCTGGGTGCTCTCGCGTGGTCCGGATATCGTGCCGATACCGGGAACCAAGCACCGTTCCTGGCTGGAGCAGAACGTGGCGGCGGTCTCGATCCGTCTCGACGATGCCGATCTGGGGGCGTTGGACGGGGCGTTCCCACCGGGTGCCGCCTCCGGTCTCCGCTATCCGGAAGGCCAACTCCGGCGGCTGGGCATCTGAGGCCCGGTTTGACCAATCCCTGATTGGTTTCCGCTTCGCAGCAAACGCATCCTTATGGAAACATCGGCTTGACAATGGTTCACCATTGTCGCCCAATGAAAACCTATTGCCAATTGGTCACAGATTGGCGCAGAGACGGGGAAGGAACCGATGACGACAACCCAGGCTCCCCAGAATACCTCTACCGGCACCGAGCACTGGACCAACAAAGGCGACGTACGCCTCTTCCTGTGGGAAAAACCGGCGGTCGCCGGGACTGCGAAGCGCGGGACTATCCTATTCGTCCACGGCTCCTCGATGGCCTCGACGCCGACCTTCGACCTCCAGGTGCCGGGCCGCAACGACAGTTCCGTCATGGACGTCTTCAGCCGGCGCGGGTTCGATACGTGGTGCGTCGATATGGAAGGCTATGGCCGGTCGGATAAGAACCGGGACATCACGTCCAACATCTCCGACGGGGCGGACGACCTCGCCGCCGCCTCGGCCTATATCCAGGACACGCGCAACAGCGGCCCGCTGCTGGTCTACGGCATCTCGTCCGGCGCTCTCCGCGCGGCACTGTTCGCGGAACGGCACCCCGACCGCGTCGCGCGTCTGGCGCTTGACGCGATGGTCTGGACGGGGGAGGGCAGCCCGACGCTGGCCGACCGGCGCAAGAAGCTGCCGCAGTTCAAGGAGATGAAGCGCCGGCCGATCGACCGGGCTTTCGTCCACTCGATCTTCAGCCGCGACCATCCCGGAACCGCCGACGACAAGACCGTGGAAGCCTTCGCCGACGCCATCCTGGCGCTCGACGATTCGATGCCGAACGGCACCTATATCGACATGTGCGAGAACCTGCCGCTGGTGAACCCGGAGCGCATCACCGTGCCGACCATCGTCATGCGCGGCGAATACGACGGGATCGCCGGCATGGACGACCTGCTCAAGTTCTTCGCAGCACTACCCAATCCCGACAAGCAGTTCGCGGTGATGCCGGGCATCGCCCATGCCAGCTTCCAGCAGAAGAACCACGCGCTGGTCTACCACATCCTCAGCTCGTTCTTCGAGCAGCCGGCACCCGTCTACCGGGGCTGACCAGTCACGACCCGCGGCACAAGACCGGCGGGCGACCTGAAAAAACAAAGGGGGAGGGACTTCCATGACTCACTCACCGCATATCACCCGCAGGGCGTTCTGCGGCGCTCTCACCGCCGCCGGCGCGCTTGCAGCCATGCCGGTCTCGCGCGCTTTCGCGCAGAGCTACCCGCAGCGGAACTTCCGCGTCATCATCCCGACGGGGCAGGGCGGCGGCGCCGAGCGGCTGGCCCGCGCCTTCGACGATGCCTGGTCGAAGCTGCTCAAGCGCCAGTTCGAATACACCTTCCATCCCGGCGCCGCCGGCCAGATCGGCTACGAGCTGTTCGTCAAGCAGCGCGAGGCGGACGGCTATAACCTGCTGTTCGGCAACATGGGACCCGAGATGATCATGTACGCGGTCCAGAAGCCGAACTACCGCTTCCCCGAGGACTTCATCTATTTCAGCCGGACCGACATCGACGACAGTTGCATCTTCGTCCGCAACGACAGCCCCTACAAGGACGTCAAGTCGGTGGTCGAGGCGGCCAAGAAGAAGCCGCTCAACGTGGCGGTCAGCCGCATTCCGCACCCGGCTTCGATCGGCATGCTGGCCTTGGGGGAGGCCACCGGTTCCAGCTACAACCTGATCCCCTACGGCGGCGGCAACCCGACTTATGTTGCCGTGATGAACGGGGAGGCCGATGTCGGAGCGCTGCCGATCACCGGCGTTCTCTCCCTGACCAGCCAGTTCAAGGTGCTGGGCGTCTTCAACAAGGAAAACATCTTCGCCGGCATCACCGACAACGCGCCGACCATCAACTCCGCCTTCGGCTCCTCCCTCCCGGACCTTTATTCGTCGCGCGCATGGGCTGTACATTCGAAGTGGGCCGATGCCAACCCCGAGAACTTCGCGATGCTGGAAAAGACGGCGGAGCAGGCCCACGCCTCGCCCGAGTTCCGC
>DASQKT010000502.1:0-10848 GCA_035630415.1 Skermanella sp. | reverse complement strand
CCCGACGTGCTGCTGGTGCCGATGGTACTGGCGCGGCGCGACCAGTGGTTCCGCCTTGCCCTGCTCTGCACCCTGTCGTCGGTCATCGGTGGCATACTGGGCTATGCGATAGGCTTCTTCCTGTATGAAACAATCGGTCAGTCAATCGTCGACTTTTAGCATCTGGAGAAAGAATTCCATGCTTTCCAGGATGGTTTCCGCGAATACGGGGCCTGGATCCTGCTGGCGAAGGGGCTGACGCCCATCCCCTATAAACTCCTGACCATCACAGCCGGCGTGGCGAAGCTCGATTTCTTCATCTTCATCGTCGCTTCCATCATTTCCCGCGCCGGCCGCTTCTTCATCGTGGCCGGACTGCTGTATCGTTACGGCGCGCCGATCCAGGAATTCATCGAAACGCGGCTCAAGCTGGTCAGCTTTCTGTTCCTGGTTCTGGTGGTCGGCGGCGTTCTGATGATCAAGCTGGTCTGAAGGACCTCTCAACCATGCTTCACTTCTCGAAAGCCAAGATCTGGATGATCGCAGTGGTCTGCGCGCTCGGCGTGCTGTTCACACTGCCGAACTTCATCAGTCCCGGCACCCTGCCTTCCTGGGTGCCGCAGAACCGCGTCAGCCTGGGTCTCGACCTTCAGGGCGGTTCGTATCTTCTGCTCGAAGTCGATATGAACACCGTCATCCGGGAGCGGCTGGAAGGCGCCCTGGATACGACGCGGACGGCGCTGCGGAACGGCAATATCCGCTACACCGATCTGGCCGTGCGCGACCGTGCGGTGACCTTCAACCTCAATGACGCATCGCAGGCGGAAGCCGCGCGTGCGGCGCTGGGCGACCTGCTGAACAGCGGGATCAGCCAGACGCAGCGCGACTTCAGCTTCAGCAACGACGGGCCGCGTGTCCAGGTGGCGCTGACGGATGCCGGAATTTCCGACCGTCAGGCGCGTGCCGTCGAGCAGTCGATCGAGATCGTCCGCCGCCGTATCGACGAAACCGGCGTCAACGAACCGGTGATCGCGCGCCAAGGCAGCAACCGCATCCTGGTGCAGTTGCCGGGAGTCACCGATCCGGACCGGGTCAAGCGGCTGCTGGGCCAGACGGCCAAGATGACGTTCCACCTGCTGGGCGACGAAACGGCGGTACGCGGGACCACCGCTCCTCCCGGCACCGAATGGCTTCCTTCCATCGATCCGGCATCGCGCGGGCAGCAGTATCTGGTCCGTAAGAAGATCGAGGTGGACGGCGCCACCCTGCTCGACGCCCGTCCCGGCTCCGACCAGCAGTCCGGCACCTGGGTCGTCAACTTCGAGTTCGACAGCGCCGGCGCCCGCCGCTTCGCCGATATCACCAAGGCCAATGTCGGGCGGCCCTTCGCCATCGTGCTCGACGGCAAGGTGATCAGCGCGCCGGTCATCCGGGAGCCGATCACCGGCGGCCGGGGCCAGATCAGCGGCAACTTCACGACCCAATCGGCCAACGACCTGGCGGTGCTGCTGCGCGCCGGCGCGCTGCCGGCCCCGCTGACCATCGTCGAGGAACGGACCATCGGTCCCGACCTGGGCGCCGATTCGATCAAGGCCGGCATCATCGCCTGCCTCGTCGGCTTCGTGCTGGTGGTCAGCTACATGATCATGTCGTACGGCCTGTTCGGCCTGTTCGCCAATATCGCGCTGATCTTCAACCTGTTCCTGACGGTCGCCGCCCTGTCGCTGCTGAACGCGACGCTGACGCTTCCCGGAATCGCCGGCCTGCTGCTGACGCTTGGCATGTCGGTGGACGCCAACATCCTGATCAACGAGCGTATCCGCGAGGAATCGAGACGGGGCCGATCGTCGTTCGCGGCAATGGAAGCCGGGTTCACCCGAGCCTTCGGCACCATCGTCGACGCCAACCTGACGACGCTGATCAAGATGCTGCTGCTCTACGCGGTCGGCACCGGAACGATCCGGGGCTTCGCGGTCACCATCAGCCTCGGCATCATCACGTCGATGTTCACGGCGACAGTCGTGACCCGGCTGCTGATGGTCACGTGGCTGAAGAAGAACCGGCCCAAGGTGCTGTCGGTCACGACCGGCTTCCGGCTGGCGCCCGATGATACCAAGATCCGCTTCATGCGTGGCAAGCGGCTGGGCCTGATCTTCTCGGTCCTGCTCAGCATCGCGTCGATCGGGCTGTTTATCAAGCCGGGCCTGAACTACGGCGTCGATTTCGCCGGCGGCATCGTGATGGAGATCCGGACCCCCGAGCCGGCCGACTTCCCCGAGTTGCGCGAGAGCCTGTCCCAGCTCAACCTCGGCCCCGTCCAGTTGCAGCAGTTCGGCCAGCCGACCGACGTGCTGATCCGCTTCGAACGTCAGCCCGGCGACGAGGCGAACCAGCAGGCCGCGGTCAAGTCCGTCCAGGACAAGCTGGCGGCGGAGTTCGCCGGCACCCAGATCCGGCGCGTCGAATCGGTCGGCGCTTCGGTCAGCGGCGAGCTGTTCCAGCAGGGCATGCTGGCGCTCGGATTGGCCGCCATCGCGATGCTTGGCTACATCTGGTTCCGATTCGAATGGCAGTTTGGCGTCGGCGCCGTCGTGACCATGCTGCTGGACGTCACCAAGACGATCGGCTTCTTCGCCCTGACGGGGATGCAGTTCAACCTGACGGCGATCGCGGCGATCCTGACGATCATGGGCTACTCGATCAACGACAAGGTCGTCGTCTATGACCGTGTCCGCGAGAACCTGCGGCTATACCGCAAGATGCCGCTGGGAGAGCTGATCGACCGAAGCATCAACGAGACGCTGGGCCGGACGATCAGCACGTCGGCCGCGATCTTCCTGGCGACGCTGCCGCTGGCCCTGTTCGGTGGCGAGGCGCTTCAGGAATTCGCGCTTGTCCTGCTGTTCGGCGTGCTGCTGGCGACGTCGTCGTCGATCTTCATCGCCGCTCCGATCCTGCTGTACCTGGGCGAACACCGCCTGCGCCGCAACGCGCCAGCGGAGGCGGGTGTTGCCGGAGAAGCCGGCACGCCTGCCGCCGGGGCGAAGACCGGAGCTTAATCGCTCCTGCCCTGTTTCCCTGTAGCCGGTGCAATGAACCGGCTACAGGGAGGTAGAGCGATCATGGCGACCAATAACGACGGCAACGACAAGTCCCCGGCCTCGACCGTTTCACCGGACGGGAGTTCCGAAGAATTCATTCCGGGGCCGGACTCCGGCTTGCGCAATCCTCCCTCCGCCATCGAGCGCGGACTGAAGGAAGCGGCTGATGCGTTGCATGAGCCGAGCAAGCCTGAAGCTGAAATCCGAGGGATCTCCGGTGAAAAGCCCCGCTGAGCGGGTCGTACGCACTGGAGGCGGTCACCTGTACCGAACATTACACGGTGTTCATGCCCGTTCAACCCGACCGCAAGGTTGATGAGGCTATGAAAGGTACCGTGGAATTAATTTAATCCGGTACCGCAATGACCGCCTCTTTCGCTCCCAGTCCGAATGACGGGTTTGACCATGACGGGTTTGACCTGGACCAGCACAGGAAAGCGCTTCCGGCGCTTCTTGAGCGGTTGCGGGACAATGCCGGGCTTCTGGCCGGCACCGTCATGTTCGCCCTGGCGCTGTTCGCCCTTTACCATCTTGCCTATGATTTCGACTACGACGACGTGGCAGCCCATGTCGGCTTGTTGTCCGGGACGGTGCTTGCCGCATCGCTCCTACTGACGGCGCTCAGCTATCTGGCGCTTACGGGCTACGATTATCTGGCGATCCGGTATGCCGGAGCGGAACTGCCCTGGCGAACGACGGCGCTGGCGGCCTTCACCGGCTACGCGGTCAGCAACAGCGTCGGCTTTGCACTGCTGAGCGGCGGGTCGATACGATACCGGATTTATTCCGCTGCCGGAATGAGTGCCGGGAAGGTGGCGAAGGTCGTCGCTTTCTGCGGGCTGACCTTCGGCTTCGGTCTGACCGCCGTCGGGGCATTCGGGCTGCTGGCGGCGCCTGGAACGGCCGCCGCGATGATCGGAGTGCCGGCGGGTCTGGTCAAGGCTTCGGCGGTTGCGCTGATCCTGCCGCTGCCGGCTGCACTGCTGGCGGCGCTGGTCCTGCCGCAGCCGCTGAGGATCGGACGTTTCTCGGTGGCGCTGCCGTCGGCCGGGATCATGCTGGCTCAGATCCTGATCGCAACGGCCGACGTGGCCCTTGCTGGGGCGGCGCTCTATGTCCTGCTGCCCGCCGATGCCGCCGTTTCGTTTCCGGTATTCCTGAGCATCTACAGCGCGGCCCTGGTCGTCGGCGTGGTCAGCCATGTGCCGGGAGGTATCGGCGTTTTCGAGACCCTGATCCTGCTGGGGCTGTCGGATGCTGGGTCCCACTCCGCAGCCGGCGGCGTGCTGGGCGCCCTGCTGGTCTTTCGAATCATCTATTACCTGCTGCCGCTGACCGTCGCGGGAGTCGTCCTGGCGGGCCGGGAGGTGGCGGAACACCGCGAGACGGCGGTAAGGACCCTGCGCCGGGTTGGAACCTGGACGCCCCGGCTGGTGCCGCCGGTGGCGGCGGCGATGGTCTTCGCCGGCGGTGCGGTGCTGCTGATTTCCGGCGCCACGCCCGCCGTTCAGGACCGGCTGCTGATGGTGACTGGCCTGATGCCGCTGCCGGTCGTGGAGGCGTCGCATATCCTCGGCAGCATGGCCGGGCTTGGGCTGCCGATCCTGGCGCGCGGGCTGTTGCGCCGGCTGGACGCGGCGTGGCTGCTGTCGGTCGTGCTGCTGGCCGCCGGGATCGCGGCGTCGCTGGCCAAGGGGTTCGATTACGAGGAAGCGATTCTGTTGAGCGTCTTCCTGGCGGTGCTGCTGCCGTGCCGGCGCGAATTCCACCGCAAGGCGGCGCTGACCGACTTCAGCTTCACGCCGGGCTGGCTGCTGGCGGTTACCGGCGTGGTCGCCGGCTCGATCTGGCTGACGCTGTTCTCGTTCCGGCATGTCGAGTACGCCAATAGCCTGTGGTGGCAGTTCGCCGTAACTGAGGACGCGCCGCGCAGCCTGCGGGCAGGATTCATCGTGGTGCTCGGCATCGTGGCGCTCAGCTTGGGGCATCTGCTGCGCGCGGCGGCGGCCCAGCCGCATCCGGCGACACGGGAGGAGATGGAGAAGGTCCGGAAGATCCTGAAGGATCAGCCCCGGTCGGATGCGGCGATAGCCCTGCTGGGCGACAAGGCGTTCCTGTTCGACGATAGCGGCACGGCCTTCCTGATGTACGGCGTGCGGGGGCATACCTGGATAGCGCTGGGCGATCCGGTGGGGACTCCGGCGCAGCAGGCGGAACTGATCTGGCGGTTCCGGGAGATGGTGGACCGGCGGGGCGGTCGTCCGGCCTTCTATCAGGTGACGGCGGAGGCCCTGCCCTTTTACCTGGATGTCGGCATGTCGCTGCTGAAGCTGGGCGAGGAGGCGCGGGTCGATCTGGCCGGTTTCAGCCTGGACGGGCCGGCGAACAAGGACCTGCGCTACATCGTCCGCCGGGCCGAGCGCGACGGCCTGAGCTTCGAGGTAATTCCGCGAGCGGCGGTGCCCGGCATGATCGATGAGCTTGCCGCCATCTCCAACGCGTGGCTGAACCTGAAGAACGTCGGCGAGAAGCGGTTCTCCGTCGGGTACTTCGATCCGGTTTATCTGGCGGAATTCGACCTGGGTGTCGTTCGTCTGAAGGGGCGGATCGTCGCCTTCGCCAACCTGTGGCAGGGGGCCGATGGCGGTACGGCCAGCATCGACCTGATGCGCTACTTGGCCGACGCTTCGCCTTTCACGATGGACTACCTGTTCACCAAGCTGCTGCTGTGGGCGAAGGAGCGGGGCTATGCGGACTTCAGTTTGGGAGTAGCCCCGCTGTCCGGGCTGGAGGCGCGAGCACTGGCGCCGCTGTGGAACAGAATCGGCGCATTGGTGTTCCGGCGAGGCGAGAGTTTCTACAACTTCCGTGGTTTACGTCAGTACAAGCAGAAGTTTTCACCCCACTGGGAGCCCCGGTATCTGGCCTGCCCCGGCGGTTTCGAAACCGCCCGAGTCCTGGCAGACGCCACGGCCCTGATATCCGGCGGCGTCCGGGGAGCCATCGCCAAATGACTTCGACCAACAAGGCCGGAAAATCGCTGCTTGGAAGTGGCCTGCTGGCATTGGCAGTGACCCTGCCGGCTGTGGTGGCGGATGCGACGGCGGCCAGTCCCGATGCGGCGGGTTCCGACTCTTCCAGTGCCATCATGATGCCGGAAACCGGCCGGCTGGGCGCCGTCAGGCGCTTCGACGCAGTGGGGACTTCCAAGGATGTCGTGCTGCTGGTGTCCGACGCGGATGGCTGGGACAGCAGGGCGGAAGATGTGGCTATGGCGGCGGCAGCGTCGGGCCGGACGGTGCTGGGCATCGACCTGAAGGCCTTTCAGGCTGGCATGGACAAGACCGACGATACCTGTTCCTTCCCGGTCAACGACCTTGAGGCCGTCAGCCAGCAGGTCCAGAAGGATCTTCCTTTCAGCCAATACCACCCGCCCGCCCTGGTCGGGATCGGTGCCGGTGCGGCGCTTGCCTATGCGTCGGTCACCGAATCGCTGCCGGGCACCTTCTCGGCCGGCATCGGACTGGACTTCTGCCCGGTCTATCTGGCGCCGCGCCCGTTCTGCCCCGATGCGCCGACGACGACGTCCGACGAGGGAGGCGGGCGGTACCGGTTCGGTGCTGCCGAACAGGCGCAGATACCGTGGACGGCGACGGCGAAGGCGGGATGTTCGGCGGACCTGATGGACGGGGTGATGGACCATACGCCCAATGCGGTCCGGCTGGATGCCCGGCCGGCCCGGTGGAGCGAAGCGGTGACCGAGGCGCTGGACAGGATTGCCGGAGCCGACGCGGCGTCAGGGATAGCGGACATCCCGCTGGTCGAGATACCGGGCGAAGCCGGGAAGGCAGGCGACTCCGCCGGTGCCGATACGCTTGCGATCTTCTGGTCCGGCGACGGCGGGTGGCGCGACATCGACCGCGAGATCGGCCAGGAACTGGCGCGGTCGGGCATGCCCGTGGTCGGCGTCGATTCCCTGCGGTATTTCTGGCGCGAGCAGCGTCCCGAGGCCATCGCCCATGACCTGGACCGCATGATCTCCCACTACACCGCGAAGTGGGGCCGGTCGAAGGTGCTCCTGATCGGCTATTCGTTCGGCGCCGACATGCTGCCCTTCGCCATCAATAAGCTGCCGGAAGGGAGCCGCGCCCATATCCGGCTGGTGTCGCTGCTGGGATTTGCCAAGAAGGCGGATTTCGAGGTCGGCATCGCCGGCTGGCTGGGTGTCGATTCGAGCGGCGCGGAGGACACGTTGGCGGAGATCGCGAAGCTTCCGCCCATCCCCCTGCAATGCGTCTACGGGACCGAGGAAGACGATACCGGCTGCACGGCGCCCGAGTTGAATCGCGCTTCGAAGCTGCGGATGAACGGTGGGCATCACTTCGACGGCGACTACAAGGAGGTAGCCAGCGCGATCCTGGATGCGGCAGGCGCCGCGAGGTAGAGGGCCGGCCAACGTCTGGAAGATGTAAGTATTTGGGGCTATTACTTCTGGAACAAAAGGAGGGCGATTACCATTTACGATACATTAGGCATTGCGGTCGCCTAATGCCGGGAACAACGCAGGGTCTGGCGAGGATTTTACCGTGAAGCAGGCTGCCCTTTACCGCAAGACTGAAACCGAGATCCGGCCGTTTCCGGAGTTCGACTGCTCACAGCAAGTTGAGTCTTCGGATGAGGGGGAGTGGTCGTTCCGGCGTCGCTTCGCCTTCCTGATCGGCGCCGCTCTGGCGTCATGGGCGGTGGTGGGACTTGTCGGCTACGGGGTCTACAGCCTTTTCGCCTGAGACGGGCATATAGGACCGGCCAAACGGATCGCAGGCCGGCGTTCGCTCGGGAGCAAATGCCGACCTTCAAATCCTTCGAGATCAGTCCGTCTGCGATCAGACCGAGCTGATCGCCTTTTCGACCAGCTGACCGAGGTGCTGCGTGCGCTTGGTCAGGCTTTGCAGGACCGAGGAGATTTCCGCCGTCGCGGCGGCGGTCTGGCCCGACAGGTTCTTCACTTCGCCGGCGACGACCGCGAAGCCCTTGCCCGCTTCACCGGCACGCGCCGCCTCGATCGTGGCGTTCAGCGCGAGCAGGTTGGTCTGCTTGGCGATCGCGTCGATCTGCTGGGCGACGGTCCCCACCTTCTCGATCTCGCTGCGCAGGCCTTCCAGCTCACGGCTGATTTCCTGGAGGGAGCTGGAAAGCTCCTGGCGGCTCAAGGTGCCGTTGTTGTCGGAAGAGCTGAGTTCATTGCCATAAGACATGGGGACACCCGGATGTTGGTTATTGGACCGCCACGGCGGCGTGCCGCGACAAGTCATGGGCGAAGGCATATAACGAACTTTCCTAAATTTTCGTGAGTTTGCGGTGCCGCAAGTGTCCCCTGCGACTTTTCGGCGGGTGACGGTGCGGTGCCGGGTGCTATGGTGCCGCCCGACCTTCAGCCCTTCAGTACCGCCATGATCCTGACGCCTATCGATACGACCGACCTTCCCGCCGTCCTGGAACGGTTCGAACAGCAGCTTGCCGGTCGCCCGCTGGCCCTCGCGGCCCTGACGCGAATCGCGCGCTCGATCCCGCCCGACGGCAATCTCGGCGATCCCGATGCGCAGCGCGCCCAGGCGGTCGAGCTGGCGGCCCGGCTCGGCATCGAGACGCTGGACGAGGACCCCGCCGTCGCCTTCAGCTGGGACGGCCGCTTCATCCGCACCCGCAGCGAGCCGTCTGTGGTGATCCACGAGATCGCCCATTGGCAGCTCTGCACGCCGGAGCGCCGGCCGCTCTACGATTTCGGACTGGGCGCCGGGCCGGAGAGCGGACGGGTCGAGGACGCCGACCGGGTCATGGCGCTGAGCCAGGAGGAAGGTCAGGACGAGGAAGGACTGACCTCGCTTCTCGGCATCCTGTGGGAAGCGGAACTGGGGCAACCCGCCCTGCTGGCGTTCCTGGAGCAGAACTGGCTGGAAGGATACGACCGGCCGGCCACGGCGCTCCACTTCGACCGGATGCTGAACCGGCTGCGGGACGGCGGGTTCATCGACGATGAAGCCCATCCCCTGCCGGCGGCGCGGAAATCAGGTCAGGTCCTTTGATCGCACCCTGCGCCAATCCGATCACTGGCTAATTGCCGGCGTTTAAGATTCAATGGGCACCGGAAAGCAGTCGCCGTAACGCAACAGGGAGATTGATGCCGATGGAACGGCTGACACCGAGGGTCGGCATTGGCCAGATCGCCCCTTACCGATCCGCTCGGGTCCCGCTGGACGGACGACCCTTCATCGACCTGTCGCTCAGCCATAACGCCCTGGGTCCCAGCCCCAAGGCCGTGACGGCTTACCGGCAGGCGGCGCTCAGTCTCCATCGCTATCCCGACAACGAACATACCCTTCTGCGAGCGGCGATCGGCCGCCGGTACGATATCGCGACCGATCACATCACCTGTTCCAACGGGTCCGACGAGATGATCCAGCTCGTCGCGGAGGCCTATGCCGGTCCCGGCGACGAGGTGCTGTTCCATCAGTACGGCTACAGGGGGTTCCACAAGGCGGCGCGGATGACCGGTGCCACGCCGATCGTGGCGGCCGAGCGGGATCTGTCGGTGGATGTCGAGGCCCTGGCCGATCTGGCGGGCGAGAAGACCAGGATCGTCTTCCTCGCCAACCCGAACAACCCGACCGGCTCCTATGTGCCGGCCGAGCAGGTCCAGCGGCTGCGGGCGGACCTTCCCCCCCATACCCTGCTGGTGCTGGACAGCGCCTATGCGGACTATGTCCGGCGCGACAACTACGATCCGGGCTTCGGGCTGGTCGAGGACCACGACAACGTCCTGATGGTCCGGACGTTTTCCAAGCTGCACGGGCTGGCCGGACTGCGGGTCGGCTGGGCCTATGGACCGCCGTCGATCATCGAGACGCTGGACCGCATCCGCGATCCCTATAACGTCGGACTGGCGGCGCAGGCCGCTGCCGCCGCCGCCCTGAGCGATCCCGAGCACGAAGCCGCGACGCTGGAGCACAACGACGCCTGGATCGCGTGGCTGTCGCACGAACTGAGGGCGATCGGGGTGAGGGTATATCCCAGCGTCTGCAACTTCCTGCTGATCCGCGTGCCGCCCGATCCGACGATGAGCGTCGCGGCGGTCTGCGCGCATCTGCGGGAGCGCGGCATCCTGGTGAAGACCTTGGGCGAATACGGGCTGGGCGACTGCCTGCGGATCACCGTCGGGTCGGAAGAGGAGAACCACGCTCTGGTCGATGCCCTGCGCGAGGTGCTGGAATAGGGTTGGAGCTGGGCGATAAGATTTCAGCGATTTAATGTTGGCGCAAGGCGGGCGTAAGCCTGGATGGATTACAAACGGCTTCAATGAATTCGTGAAGCCAGGAGCTATCCATGTTGCCAACTCCCTCGATCGTCAGCAATTCGGCCGGACGCCTGCGCAAGATCGCGACCGCCGCTCTCCTCGGCACCACCATCTTGACGGGAGCCGTCGGGCTTCCGGCCAACGCTTTCGCTGCACCCCAGGCGATCTCCCAGGAGTTGCCCGGCAGCTTCGCCGATCTGGTCGAGCGCGTGACCCCCGCCGTCGTCAATGTTTCCACCGTCCAGGGCGATGCCGGCGAGGAGCAGCCGCGAGGTCTGCCCGGCATGCCGGAGTTTCCGCCCGGCTCGCCGTTCGAGGAATTCTTCAAGCAGTTCCAGGAGCAGCAGCGCGGCGCCCGTCCGAAGCAGCACGAGAAGCAGCAGGCGCAGGGCTCCGGCTTCATCGTCGATGCGGCCG
>DASQKT010000501.1:0-2527 GCA_035630415.1 Skermanella sp. | reverse complement strand
GTCGAGCTGACCCTGTTCCGGCCCGAGAAAAGGGAGATTGCCTGATGCCGGCCGCCCTGCCACGCATCCACGAGCGCCCAATGCCAGCAATCCGTGACAACATCGTCGAAGTCCGAGGCCTGTCGAAGTTCTACGGCGGTTTCCAGGCGTTGAAGGAGATCGATCTCGACTTCCCCGAAGGCGAGCTGATCTCCCTGCTGGGACCCAGCGGCTGCGGCAAGACCACGCTGCTCAAGATGATCGCGGGCCTGCTGGAGCCCTCCGCCGGTCAGGTCTTCGTCAAGGGCAAGGCGGTGACCGGGCCGGGACCGGAGCGTGCCTTCGTCTTCCAGGACTTCGCGCTGATGCCGTGGGCGACCGTGCTTCGCAACGTCGCCTTCGGGCTGGAACTGCGCGGCACGCCGAAGGTGGAACGGCACGAGACCGCGCGGCGCTACATCGCCGAGGTCGGGCTTGCCGGGTTCGAGGAACGCTATCCGCACGAGCTGTCCGGCGGCATGCGCCAGCGTGTCGGCCTTGCCCGCGCCCTGGCGGTCAACGCCGACGTGCTGCTGATGGACGAGCCGTTCTCCGCCGTGGACGAGCAGACGCGCCGCAAGTTCCAGGAAGACCTGCTGCACCTGCGCCGTGTCCAGCGCAAGACCTTCATCTTCGTCACCCACAGCATCGAGGAAGCGGTCTACGTCTCCGACCGGATCGTCCTGCTGTCGCGCCGGCCGGGCCGGGTTTCCCGGATCATCGAGCCGGATATCCCGCGCGACGGCACGCCCGACGAAATCCGCCGCGACCGCCGGTATCTCGACACGGTCGAGGATATCTGGGACGGCCTGAAGCAGTTCGTCGATTGAGCGGGGAAGGGGAGACGCCGTCATGATGCTGTTCGGTTACCGCCTGCCCATGATGTCCTCGCTGCTGGTCTGGTGCCTGATCTGGGAGATCGTCGGCCAGTTGGACCTGATGTTCCTGATCCCGCCGCTGTCTTCCGTCGTCGTCGCGATGGTCGAACTGATCCAGACCAAGCAGTTCCTGACCGCCACCGCCGTCACGCTGCGAAGCTTCGTCGTCGGCATGGTTCTGGCCATCGTCGCCGGCGTTTCGCTGGGCGTGCTGATGGGGCGGTTCCGGGCGGCGGACAGGCTGCTCGGCATGTGGGTCAACCTATTCGTCAGCGCGCCGCTGTCGGCGTTGGTGCCGATCCTGATGATCCTGTTCGGACTGGGGGATGCGACCATCGTCGCCACGGTCTTCCTGTTCGCGGTCTGGATCATCGCCCTGGACACCCAGGCCGGCGTCAAGCACATCTCAGGCTCGTTGGTCGAAATGAGCCGTTCGTTCGGGGCGTCGCAGCGCGACGTCTATCTGAAAATCCTGCTCTGGGCAGCCCTGCCGGAGATTCTCGCCGGCATCCGCCTGGGCATGATCCGCGGCGTGAAGGGAGTGGTGATCGGGCAGCTTCTCGTCTCGGTCATCGGTTATGGTGAGTTGTTCGAGCTTTACTCCCGCAATTTCCTGATGGAGCGGTTCTGGGCTCTGACCATTCTCGTCTTCGCTTTCGCCATCCTGGTGTCCGAACTCGTCGGCGCCATTGAAAAACGTGTCGAATATTACGCTGGAGTCCGTCAATGAGTGCCTCAAACACCGGCCGCTGGGCTTTCGAACCCGCCGCCACCCCCAGCCTGCCGATTCGCGGCTCCGACGCTCTTTTCCCGGTCCACCGGATCTACTGCATCGGCCGTAACTTCGCCGCCCACGCGATCGAGATGGGCCACGATCCCAACCGCGAGCCGCCCTTCTTCTTCCAGAAGAACCCGGACAACCTGGTGACCGACGGCAAGTTCCCGTACCCGGACCGCTCCGACGACGTCCACTTCGAGCTGGAACTGGTCGTGGCGCTCGCCAAGGGCGGCAAGAATATCCCGATCGATCAGGCGCTCGACCATGTCTACGGCTATGGCGTCGGCCTCGACATGACCCGCCGCGACCTTCAGGGCGAGGCCAAGAAGCTTGGCCGGCCGTGGGAGATCGGCAAGGCGTTCGACGCGTCCGCCCCCTGCACGGCGATCATTCCGGCATCCGAACTGGGCCACCCCAGCGAGGGCCGTGTCTGGATGAAGTGCGACGACGAACTGCGCCAGGAAGGCGACCTGAACCAGATGATCTGGAAGGTGCCGGAGATGATCAGCTACCTGTCGGACTATTTCACGCTCGCCGCCGGCGACCTGATCTTCACCGGTACCCCCGCCGGCGTCGGCGCGGTCAAGCGCGGCAATGTGCTGGTCGGCGGCGTGGACGGGGTAACCGAGCTGAAAGTAACGGTCGTTTAAGCGATCCGGCATGACCAGACGAAAGGGAGCATCGGCATCTAACGATGCTCCCTGGATTTCGGGAAATTAACGCTGTATCACCGAAAGACAGGCGGGGAATACTCCCCGCGTCTGGAGGTTTCTGGTGATACCCGTCAACCCCCATCTGCTAGGTACGGCAAGCCCGCCGATCCCCGAGGCGCAGGCCTGGGCTACCCGCTACG
>DASQKT010000500.1:0-2283 GCA_035630415.1 Skermanella sp. | reverse complement strand
CCGACGGGCGGCTCCCTGATGCCTTCCGGGGTGAGGTGATAGGGATCGTCGTCGTCAGCCGCGTAGTTTTCGGCTGCTATCGCATTGGTGCTCATCGGTCTTTATGCCCTCCCTTACGGCTTCTTGGAATTACGGCCGCAGCAAGGGAAACGCGGAAACTGTAGAATCGATCCGATCGAAAGGTATGTTTGACTCCGGTCAAGGAAATCGACGCCGCGGCGCCCGACACTCCGGCCGATTCTTCACTCCAAAGCGGCTTCCATGGAAACCCTGATCCCCGCCACGCTCTTCATGATCGCCAGCCATGTCGTTCCGGGCGTTCCGGCAATCCGGTCGAGCCTCATCGAAGCCATGGGCCGCCGCGCGTTCCTGACGGCCTACTCGGCCGTCTCGATGGCGGCGCTGGCGCTGGTAGTCTGGAGCTACCGGGCGGCCGATCCAGGATTATGGCTCCATCTCCCATCCGCCGAGGCCAAGGCCTTCGCGGTGCTGGCGATGCCGGTCCCGCTGTTCCTTCTGGTCGCCCGGCTGACCACGCCGCCGAAGACGGCGGAACCCGCCGGCATCTACCGCGTCACCGCCGTTCCCGGCAGTCTGTCGGTCCTGATCTGGACCCTGCTGCATCTGGCGGCGCTGGGGGAAGCGCGGCAGGTCGTCATCTTCGCGGGCATGGCCGCGATATCCCTGTTCTCGCTGGTGAAGAACTGGCGCACCGCCGGTCCTGCCCGGCGACAAGCCGGAATCCTGCCGTTCTCCGGTATCGTCCGGGGGCGGCAGCGCTTCGTCTGGAGCGAGATCGGCTGGAGCCGCCTGCTTATGACCTTGGCCCTGTGGGCGGCGCTGCTGCTGCTTCATCCGGTCGCGATCGGTCCCGATCCGCTCGCTTATGTCTGGTAAGGAGGGGCTTCCCGGTCGTCAGGTCCCGGCCGGTTCGTCCTCCTGGCAGTAGTCGCGGAGCGCATCGATGTCCGCGATCGAGACTACGGCGCCCTGCACCTCGACGCCTACCGGCTTCAGCTTGGCGAGAGCACGCGAGAAGGTTTCCGGCTGGATGCCGAGCCGGCGTGCCACCAGCGACTTTTCGACCGGCAACATGAACGATGCGTTTCCCTGACCCGCCGGGCACATCTTCAGCAGGAAGCTCCCGACCCGCTGGGGAGCGGACTGGATCTGAAGCTGTTCGATCTGCTGGACCAGCGTCCGCAACCGCATCGACATCGACCCGAGCATGGCGAAGGCCGTCCCGACATCGGCCTGGACGCAGCGGGCGAAGGCCTGGGAGGTGATCGCCAGCACCCGCAGGTCGGTGACCGCCTGGGCACAGACGGGAAAGTTGCCCTGGGCGAACATGGCCGCTTCCGCGAAGCTTTCGCCGGTGTTGACCATGTGGACCACCGCCTCCGCCCCGTCGCGGTTGATGCGGTACAGCTTGACCCAGCCCTCAAGCACGACGAAGAACCGGTCGGCCGGATCGCCCTGCACGAACAGGTCGGTCCCCCGCTCGACCGAGCGTATCGTCGCCGTCGCCAGCAGCGCGGCCAGCACCGGCTCCGGCACCTGCTGGAACAGCGGCAGGCTCCGGACGATTGCCGCATCGCGCGGGGACAGATCGGCAAGGTTAGTAGCCATATCGCGTCCTTGCTCCGTCAGTGTTGCCGTTGCCAAAGCATCTTCATAGCAGCTCCGGTCAGGAACCGATATCGAGAGAGCGAAACCACGCCGCGTAAGGCGTGTTCAGCGCCATGTGCCGGTTATAGTCGGGCTCGCCGTCGGTCCACCAGACGGGGCCACGCTCACCCAGCGCCCGCTTGGCCTTATCCACTTCGGCACGCGCGTCAGCCGTCGCGGCGGCGTCGCCTTTCGCATCACGCACGGCGCGCCGTGCCGTCATCAGGTCGCGGACCAGCCGTTCGCGCTCCGCCGGGTCGAGACGCGGATCGCTCAAGCGCCACAGCCGGCCGCGCACGACGAAGTACCGTCCGTCGGGTGTCCTTGGATACCGGTCGGTTTGCGGTGAGCCGGCTTTCGGTGTCGTCATCTACCGCCATCGTCCTCAAGTGTTTCCGTCATCGACCCGCTGAGGGGAACGCCGTTTCCGGCAATCGGAATCCCATTGTTCACGCAGGCGGATCGTTTCCAGCCTGAGACGGATTTCCTCCAGCTTGGCGACGCGCGCACGCCGGTCGGCAAGGTCGTTTTCGATATGCGCCCGGAAATCGGCCACTTCCGGCATCCTCCTGTAGGCGAAGGTCTCCCAGATACCCCGGAAAGCCTTCACGAACA
>DASQKT010000499.1:0-13313 GCA_035630415.1 Skermanella sp. | reverse complement strand
GCGCCGCCGTCGCATTACCTGGGCGTCCTTGGCATGCCGGGCATGACCGCCTATTGCGCGCTGCTCTATCTGGGAGAGCCGCAGCCGGGACAGACGGTGCTGGTATCGGCCGCGTCCGGCGCCGTCGGGCAGGTGGTTGGGCAGATCGCCAGGATTCGCGGCTGCCGGGTGGTCGGCGTCGCCGGGTCGGACGAGAAGGTCGCCTATGTTCGCGACGAACTGGGCTTCGACGCCGCCGTCAACTACAAGAAGCCGGACGGATCTCCCAAGGACTTCGAGTCCCTGGCCGAGGAACTGGCGGCGCTGTGCCCCAATGGGATCAACATCTACTTCGACAATGTCGGAGGCCTGGTCCACGACGCGGCGCTCGCCAACATCGCCCAGTTCGGCCGCGTCATCATCTGCGGCACGATTTCGGTTTACAACGAGCTTGAAAAGCAGGACATGGGCCGGCGCTGGATGCGACAGCTCCTGGTAAAGCGCGCCCGGATGGAAGGCTTCCTGGTCTTCGACCATGCCCATCGCACCGAGGAGTTCCGGCAGACCATGGCGGCATGGCTGCGGGAAGGCCGCATCGTCTTCAGGGAAGATGTCGCTGAAGGCATCGAGGCGGCGCCCCGTGCCTTCATCGGCATGCTGTCCGGAGCCAATCGCGGCAAGCAACTGGTCCGGATCGGTCAGGAGTAGGCCGTCTCACTGGAGAGACCGTAACGATGCTGCTCAGCCCGCCTGCTTGGTGGGCTGTTGCTGCTGCGCCGGTTCGTTGGCGAAGCCGTTGTTGAGCGCCCAGATGGCAGCCTGGGTGCGGTTGGTCGCATTGATCTTGCGGAGCAGGCTCTTCAGGTGAACCTTGACCGTCGCTTCGGTGATGTTCAGGTGGTTGGCGACGACCTTGTTGCTGTCGCCGTTCAGCAGGCAGCGGACGATCTGCACCTCGCGCTGCGACAGACCCTTGCGGGCACTCGGCATGTCGAAGGCGCTGGTGTTGATCCGGCCGCTGATGAGCAGTGCGGCGAGGTGCGTCGGGAACACCTTTTCGCCCATCATGACGAGATGGAGAGACTGGATCAGCGCATCCGCCGACAAGTCCTTCATCAGGCATCCGTCGGCGCCGGCAGCCAGCGCCGCGATCAGCCGCTGCGGGTCCATATCAGCGGCCAGCAGCACGACACGCCCGTCCGGGAGCAGGTCGCGCAACGTGCGCAGGGTTTCGGTTTCGGTGTCGCTGTTCCAGGTCATGTCGAGAAGCACGAGCTGGGGAGCAAGTCCCCCTTGGACCAGGGTTACGCCTTCGGCGACAGTCTGGGCCTCTCCCGAGATCTCGAACTTCTCTCCACTGAGGAGAAGCTTCAAGCCTTCGCGGAACAGTTTGTTGTGGTCAATTAAAAGAACCTGCACTGGAGGCATTGGTTTCCTCAGAGGTATAAACAAAAACCATCTTAACTTACCTCAACCCGTCAGATCGCAGGAGAAAATATAGGCCTTTGCGCCGCCTATTATGGAGTACTATCTATAAAGGCTAATCCATATGGATATAAAATGACAGAAAGTCATAAATACTATCCTTATGGTGCATCGCAGCATAATGGCGTCAAGCCGGTTTTCCCTGGAACCTTATCGGACGGTGTAAAATTCCAGAAGATTTTGGACGGAGACATGCTTGCGCCCGCCGAGAATCGGCACCACTCTATTCATGTCGATACTGTTCTGGGCTTCCACGTCTGCCGACCTCGTGCCGGTGCTGGTCTACCCTCAGTCAACTCGATGCCCCGTCTACGATGTTGTTGCGGGGCAACGCCAGCTCTAGAGATCAACATGTCCACTGGCACAGTCAAATGGTTCAACAGCACCAAGGGCTTCGGCTTCATCCAGCCGGATGACGGGACGCAGGACGTCTTCGTTCATATTTCGGCGGTGGAGCGCGCTGGTCTCGGCAGCCTCCAGGAAGGCCAGAAGGTTTCCTTCGAGGTCGTGCGCGATCCGCGCCGCGGCAAAAGCTCGGCGGAAAGCCTCCGGTCGATCTGATTTTTCAGACGCTCCGGAATTCGGAAGTGGGCGGCTTCGGCCGCCCATTTTCGTTTGCGGGCTGTTGGTCAGGCGGCGACCGGCGCCTCGAACCCGGCTACCGCGAACCCCACCATCCGCGCGATCAGCGCATCGGTATCGGCAAGGTCGCAAATTCCACCCGATATGGCGTCAAGCCGGCGCAAGTCGGTGATGGTGTAATGCATCAGCGCCAGCGTGAAATGCAGGCGCCAGTAGATTTCCGCCTGGGGAAGGCCGGGCAGGGTACGGGCGAGGGCGGCGGCGAAGGGTTGCAGGTGGCCTACTTCCCGGTCCATCAGGTTCCGCATTTCCGGCGTTCCGTCGGTACGAACCCGCCCCATGAACTGAATGAAGACGGACTGTCCGCTGCCGGGCTGCTGCGTCCACCGGATCGGCGGGCAGACCAGCGCGTGCAGGATATCGTATAGCGGCGCCGGCCCATCACCGGCGCGGGCTTCCGCTTCACGCAGCAGGTTCAGGCGTTCGCGGTTGAGATCGACCGCCCGCCGCCTGAACACCGCCAGCAGCAGCGCATCCTTGGAGCCGAAATGGTAGTTGACCGCCGCCAGATTGACCCCTGCCTCAGCCGTGATCTCGCGTAGCGAGACGCTGGAAAAGCTCCGCCCGGCGAACAGCCGCTCCGCGGTATCGAGGATGATTTCCTTGGTATCCGGCCGGCGCATGGCTTCGTTCCGATCCAAACGGTATCTTCGAGTTTAATTCATACGTTTGCTTGAATCAATGTGAGGGTGGTATTCTCGACGAATCGTTCCAACTGAGAAGTTTTTGAAACGTGAAGACGACGAAATTCAGCGATTTCAAGGCTAGCTTGTTGTCCGATCCGGAAGTCAAGGCGGTGTACGACCAATTGGCTGATGAATACGAGGCCGTGAGAACCGAACTTAAGGCACGCGCCGCGCGCCGCCTGACCAAATCGCTACCCCATTGCCGATAAACAGACTTTCAGTCTTGTGCCGAGTGGGAGTAAAACCCGGTCTGGATGGTTGACGGCAACGTGCCGCGTTCATGCGGCTCGACCCGTTCGGGAGGATCGGCTTCTGCAAACGATATGGCGATGGCTCAAGGTGGCGACTCTGGGCGCCGCTCTGGTGCTGACTGGCGCTCCGACGCTGGAGCGCACGCATTTTGGCGGCAGTCATCACGACGAAGGCCACTTCGAAATCACGGCGGGCGTTCACGAAGCCGAGGCGCGGGCGCGCTCGTCCGGCGGTTACTCCCGCCCGAGTACCGGTGTATCGCGTACCCCGTCGTTCGGTTCCGGCACGACGTCCCGCAGCAGGACGCCTTCGACCAGCGGCGGATACGCGCGTCCGTCGTCGCCGGGCGGCAGTTCCTTCAACTACGGTTCGCAGTCGTCGGGCGACCGGTCCGTGTCGCGCCAGTCCGGCGGCGACGCGCTCGGCCGCTACCGTGCCCAGCAGGAACAGCAACGCCAGCCGCCGGCGGCGGCACCGGCTCCCTCGTCGCCCGGTTATTCGCCAGGATATTCGCCCGGCTACGATTACGGCTCATCGCGGCGGAGCGGCGGCTGGGGCTGGGGCAGCGGCTCGACCGCCGGCAACCGTGGCTACGCCGACCGGGGTTTCGGCAGCTGGAGCGGCAGCCGGGGCTGGAGCGTGCCGTCCTACGCCTACCGCTCGGCGCCGCGCTTCGGGATCTGGGACGGCCTGTTCCTGTGGTTCCTGCTGGATAACCTGACCCGGCCCGGCTACGCGGACTTCTTCCATCACCAGCAGAACGATCCCGGCTACCAGCAATGGCGCGCGGAGGCGGACCGCCTCGCCGCCGACAACGCCGATCTGCGCCAGAAACTGGCGGCGCTGGACGGCAAGCTGGCGGAAGAGAAGGACCAGCCGCGCGACCCCGAATACCTGCCGCCCGACACCCCGCGCGAAGTTGCGGTCGCCGACGGGACGGAGGCCGCTGCGGACGCCGGAGACGGCTTCGGTGAGTTCGGCATCGTCGCCATCATCCTGGTCGGCGGCGGCGTCATTTTCCTGATCTGGCTGTGGCGAAAGCAAAGGGGCGCCCGGCCCGCCCGTTCCGGAGGAGGAAGCGGTTCCATGAGTTCTCTGAAGACAGCAGGCAACATCCTCCGCCAGAAGCTCTCGGGCGAGACCTATACGCCGTCGCTGTTCCGCGTCGGCATGACGCTGACCCTGGACCCGACGCCGTTCATCCTGGCGGCGAGCAGCACCAAGGTCGTCGAGCCGACCGATGTTTCGGCCGGCGGCATGCTGGTCAGCGTCGCCATGGTTTCCACCGTCAGCGACGGCGCCGCGACGCTCCACCGGCTCTACCTGCCGGAAGAAAAGGGCTTCTTCCAGATCCACCTGAACACGGCGGGACAGCCGGACGAATGCCGCTTCTTCTCGCTGGTGGACGAAATCCACCCCGGCAGCGAGGACGAGTGGGCCTTCTGGCTCGACCCTGCCGAGGGCATGATCGGCTGGCCGGAGTTCCAGACCAAGGACGGCAAGGTCTATCCGCGCCTGTGGACGCCGGGATCGTCGCGCGTGCCGCCGCGCACGCTTTATGAGAACGGCACCGACGTCAAGGGCATGACGGTCCGCACGCTCAGCACCATGCTCTACGCGGCACCGACGGGAGCCGCCGACCCGGCGCCGCCGACGGAATACATCATGGTATCCGCGATCGAGCAGGGTGGGCAGGCTTATGTCGAAGTCCATGCCGGCATCGACGTCAACCCGGCGGCACTCTCCCTCGCCTGACCCGGCAAGCAACCAACAAGAAGCCAGGACCTACCATGGAAAGTAACTTCGGCCTCGTTCTCAGCGGTCTCGGTCAGGGGCTTCCCCTCCTGCTGCTGCATTTCGTGGTGACCCTGCTGCTGCTGGCCCTGGGTGTCTTCTGCTACACGCGGATCACGCCGTTCCACGAGGAGCAGCTGGTGCGGGGCGGCAATATCGCTGCCGGCATCGTGCTGAGCGGCACCGTCGTCGCCCTTGCCATCCCGCTTGGCGCCACGCTGGCGACCAGCATCTTTCTGCTGGACATCGTGATCTGGGGAATCATCGCCCTGGTCCTCCAACTGGCCGCCTTCGGCATCGCGACCCTGCTGTTCCGCGACATACGGCCGATGATCGAGGGCGGCAATGTCGCCGCCGCCCTTACGCTCGCCGGAATTCAGATCGCGATCGGCCTGCTGAACGCTGGTGCAATGGCCGGATGATCCCCATGTCCGCATCGACCCTTTCCACATCACTGTTCTGGGCAAGGAGCCTGACATGATCTCGTTCATTCGCAACCTCGTCGGCGTCAAGACCGACCGCGCCGTTCAGGCCAGTGTCGAAGCCCTGGTGCGCTGGGACCCCCAGGCCGCGACCGAGGCGGAACTCCGCACCATGGAGCAGCACCTGGACGACCTTGGCCTTCAGGTGGCCCAGGCCCGCGCCACCTATGAGCGCGAGAAGAAGGAAGCCGAAGCGATCAACGCGCTGTCGCGCCAGCGTCTCGCCGCCGCCGAGCAGATCGAGCGGCAGGGGGCATCCGAGACCGATCCCAGCCGCAAGGCGGCGCTGGAGAAGAGCCTCGGCACCCTGGTCGCCATGCTCGAGGAAATGGCGCCCGAGATCGAGCGCGAGGAGGCGGAAGCCAAGGATGCCCAGGACTTCGTCCAGATGCTGGAGCAAACCTATGCCGACGCCGGCGCCAAGCTGAAGCGCGCCCGTTCCGACCTGGAGCGAGCCCAGCGCGACATGAGCCGCGCCCAGCAGCAGCGGGACGCTGCCGAGCGCCGCGCGGAAGCCGCCCGTCAGTCCGCCGGGCTGGCGAGCGCCACCAGCGGCCTCAGCGTCGCCCTCAAGTCGATGCAGGATGCGGCGGCCCGTGATCTGGCATCGGCGGATGCCGCGTCGGCCAAGGCCCGCCTGCTGAAGCCGACCAAGCCGGAAGAGGATGACCCCAACATCGCCGAGGCGCTGCGTCTCGCGTCGGGCAAAGGGGCAGCGCCGACCAACCTTTCCGACCGTCTGGCCGCCATTCGCGGCCGTCAGTAAGGGCGGCAGGCCGGGACCGGCGGGCGCCGTCCCGCCGGTCTTCTCGAAGCCGGCGGGCGCCCGTCCCGCCGGTCTTCTCGAAGCCGGCGGGCGCCGTCTCGTCGGTCTTCTCGAAGCCGCCGGGCGCCGTCCCGCCGGTCTTCAGAGCAGCAGGTTCTTTCCTGATTGACTCATACGTTTGTTTGAATATACAGTCCGGCCAAGCTCGTTAACCAGAGCAGCGACAAGAACGAAGTTCCCTTGGGGGGTACGCATACAGATGCCGGTTTCAGCCGGCGTCTCCGTTACCGTCGGTCCGGCGATTGAAACTAGGACCGGTCCGACGGTAATGCCGAATTCATCATCCCGCCTCTACATCCTTTCCGGCACCGATCCACGCTCGCTCAGCGATACGCTGCGCATGGCGCGCTCCACGTCGCCCAGCAAACCATCGCAGGGGGGAACCGGGCCAGTGAAGACCATGAAGTGGGCGCTCCGCGTATCGCTCGCCATGAAGACCGCGATCGCCCGTTCGTCGGCGCCGGAATCGACCACGGCGGAGGCGTGACGCCCGACCGAGCCGTCCAGCGTGCGCATCTGGGCCGGCGGCTGTTCCCGCAGCACGCGGAGCGCTCCCTTCACCGAGTTCCATGTCTGCTGGAAGAACGGCACCGGGCGCTCGCTTCCCAGCGGACGCGGCGCCAGCACCGACAGGCTGCACGCGTCGGTGCGATAAACAACGTTCGGCCCTTCCTCCACCCGCCGCCACCCGGCCGGCGGATCGAGCGTCAGACCGTTGGCTTGGTCCGCCGCCATTGATGCCGAGGCGGAGAACACCAGCGCCGCTGCGGCGATGCCGAACACCCGGCGTTTGGTAGCGGTGACTTTTGCTGTCGTCATCGATGCTCGCTCCACCTGCCGTCCCGGTTGAATAAACACTATTCCCAATCATGATAGCGTGTTCCTGAACAGGCGGGGAACACAGTTTCCGAAACGGGTCCGACGGCGGGCTGTTAGGGATTGGCATGTCCTTAACCAGTCGGAAAGCCACCATGAGCAACAACAACAGCGACCGCGAAGCGCGCGAGCAGCGCGACAATCCCGTCGGCGAACGGCCTCAGGATATCCGCAGCCGCACCGACGTCATCATGGAACGCGACGCACATCACCTGGACAATCAACAGGGCGAATCCGCGTCGGTCCAGGGCCTCGACCCCGAACCGGATGAAACCATCCGGACCGGTAAGGAGGAGCGCATGAAGAAGGGCGCCTCGCCGACCCTGGACGCCGACGGCAAGCCCTATGGCCACGACGAGGACCCCGACAGCACCGGCACCAAGGCCGGCACCCTCGGCGGTATCGGCGGCTTACCGTAAACCCTGATTGTCGACCCGTTCCGCCGGCCCCGTTTCCCCTGGCCGCGTTCCGCCGCTTCAGCTCTCCGACCGGCGGAACGGGGCCGGCCGATACGTATCGTCATCTTCCGGTCCCGCGATATCGGGACCGATGAAGCCGGGCGGGACCGGCTGCTGAACGACGCCGTTGTTCAGCCAATCCAGGCAGGCGTCGATCGTAGCAAGCAGGGTGCGCTCCGTGAAAGGCTTGCGCACCAGTCCGACGACGCCGACGTCGCGGGCGATTTCCATCGTCACATGACCAGTCACCAGCAGCGTCGGCACCTGCCAGCGGTCCATGATCAGGCGGGCCGCTTCCAACCCGTCGGTCCCGCCCAGCTCCACATCCAGCAATGCCAGGTCGGGGCGATGCTCGGCCACCAGTGTCAGTGCTTCGTCGGCATTGGCCGCGATGCCGCAGACTTCATGGCCAGCGCTGGTGACGATCGTCTCCATGTCGAGAGCGACCAGCAACTGGTCTTCAGCGATGATGAGACGGACTCCGGTCACGCCATTCCCCTTATGCAGTGTTGCGCGATCCCTGGTTGTTCAACACTGAGGATTCCAGATCAGCCCCCATTACTCCGGAATATTTGCGTTTTGCCGGTCCTGGCCGCCGATCCAGGCCGCAGCACCGGACAGCGTGGTCTCCAGCCGGTCGGCGCCGATCAGTGCCGGAGCGTCGGCCGGCAGCGGCCCATCTTCCGCCGTGCTCCACAGCCCGACGACGATCGGGATGCGGCGGTCAAGCTTGCCGCGCAGCCGGCGCACGATCCGGCGCGCATGTTGGACCGATCCGGGGTTCAGATAGGATACGCAGACCAGCCGCACGTCGCTGGTATCCAGCTTCGACAGGTTGCGGAGCGAGATCGCCTGACACGGCAGCGTCTCCGCCTTGATGCCCTGGCGCTCCAGCAGATGGGCCAGAAGCGCCGCCGGAGCACGGTCCAGCTCGTTGCGGCCCGCGACCGACAGGACGCGGCCCTGGGGCTGTTCCGCCACCGTCACGCCGGGCGGCGGCGCTGCGGCGGCTGGCGTGACGTCCGGATCGTGTTCGGCATCCTCCGAGGCGTCTTCGGGTTTCGGGTCCTCGTAGTCGTCGAGCGCCTCGATCACGCTGTCTACCCCTTCGGCGAGGGTGGCCTGGACCTCGTCCGCTAGGGCATCCCGCTGGCGGTCGGTTTCCGCAAGATGCAGGGCGGGAAGCACCAGATGGTCGTAGACGTACGGCAGCGGCTTGTCGGGAAACGCCTGTTCGGCCAGTTCCGCCGCTTCCTCCGGGTCGCGGGCGAGCAGCCGCTGATAGAACCGCGTTTCGGTCGGCAGGACGGGATCGTTGCCGAACATGACGTGGAGGAACTGGAGCTGCGGCACGTGCCGCCCGATCACCACCATGCAGACGGTCAGCGGCGTCGCCAGAAGTACGCCGACCGGCCCCCACAGGGTGATCCAGAAGACCGCCGCCGCGATGATCGCGACCGGCGATAGTCCGGTGCTGCTGCCGTAAAGCCAGGGCTCCAGGACATTGTTGCTGAACAGCTCCAGCACCATGAACAGCCCGATGGTCAGCAGCGGATCGGTCCAGCCCGGCGAGACGGCGAAGGACAGGATGATCGGGAACAACGACGATATGACGGGGCCGACATAGGGTATGAACCGCAAGACGGTCGCCAGCACGCCCCACAGGATCGGGTTGGGCACGCCGATCAGCCATAGGCCAAGCGCCACCGGGATGCCATAGGCGATGTTGATGATGAGCTGCATCAGCAGGTAGCGGCTGACGCGGGCGCCGGCCTCGTCCATCGCCTCGGTCGTGCGGTGCAGGTCGTTGGCGCCGACCAGACGGATCAGCCGGTCGCGCAGGCCTTCCCGCTCCAGCAGCATGAAGATCACGAAGACCAGCACCATGCCCGCCGTGCCGATCGGACCGACCAGCGGCCCGAGATATGTCTGGATCTCGTTCCAGGGGGAGGGGCGCGGTTCGTGGACTTCCACCGGGATCGGCCTCAGGACGTCCACCCGTCCTTCCTCCCCGGCGCGCTGAACGGCTCCCGGCGCCGCCGGCGCCGTCGCCTGATCCAGCTCCTTGCTCAGGTCCTTCAGCATCTGCGTCGCCTGATCCAGCACACCGCCGCCCCCGCCTTCGGTGGCGCCGCGCACGCTCTGGATCTTGGCCCGGATGTTCTGCTCGTAGTTCGGCAGGTTCTGCGCCAGATCGACGAGCTGGCTGGCGACCAGCGTACCGAACCCCAGCATGACCATGAACATCAGCAGCACGACAATGATCACCGACGGAACCCGCCCCAATCCCCAGCGCCGCAGCCGGACGACGACGGGCGCCAGCGCGAAGCTGAGCAGCACCGCCAGCGCTACCGGCATCAGGATATCCTTGCCGAAATATAGAGCGCCCACGACGACGACCATGATCCCCAGCGTCGTGCCGGTGGATGTCGGCGGCGCCGCTGATGGCACCGCGACCTGCCGTGTCCCGGACCGGTGGGGCAATGCCGCCGATGCCCTGTGCGGGGATGAACCAGTCACCGATGAAGTAGGCGTAGTCACTGACATGATCGCGGCGACCGAAGTTTGGGGAAACGAGCCAGTCCTCAACATGCAGTCGCCCTACTTGTTGCAGGGACGAATGAGGTCCTTCCGTGTTGACAGAGATAACGGAGTATTGCTCACAGCTGATCGATACGGATCAAGGAGTTGAAGATGCGCGGTACGATCGCTTTTATGTCGCTGTTCCTGGCCGGCGCCGCTTCCATTACCGCCTTCCCAGCCGACGCCCAGGAGAATTCCTGTCTTGCGGAAGTAGACCGCCTCGCCAATTCGCTCGGCATGAAGGGAGAGGCGTCGCCCCAGGCGACGGTCCCCCGGAGCGGCGCCAGCAGCGAAAGCCTTGCCCAGTCCGGGGGCGTCATCCAGCCGCCCGATGTCGGCAGCGCCCGCGTGATGACGCCGCCGCCGGGCGCCGCCGACGGCATGAACACCGCTCCCGCGATCCCTCAACAGGACGGCGCCCCGCAGGGAACGGTTCCCAATAGTGGCTCCAACACTGGCACCGCTCAGCGGGCACAGCTCGAAACTCTCCTGCTGGGCGCCCGCAACGCCGGGCGGCAGGGCGATACCGCCCAGTGCGAGGAGCGACTGGAGGAAGCCCGTGATCTGGCGCGGGAGAGCGGTGCCGACTCAAGGATGTAGCCGCGCCATCTGACGTCGCGTTAGGATATTGTGAACCTCAGCATCTCGAAGGGCCGTCCCATGGGTGTCGTGCGCAGGCTTGTCGTATCGTTGGCCGTGACGGCGGTCGTATCCCTCGTCTCTCCCGCGCAAGCCTTCCAGCCCGGCGACAGCCTGCCGCCTGAGATCGCCACCGGCACCCGCCAGAAGCCGCTGGTCGAGACCGGCGAGGAAATGATCGTGACGGCCAACCCGGAAGCGTCGCGCGCCGGTGCCGCCGTCCTGGCGCGCGGCGGCACCGCTATCGACGCCGCGATAGCGGCTCAGCTTGTGCTTGGGCTGGTCGAGCCGCAGTCCTCCGGCCTCGGCGGCGGGGCCTTCCTGGTCTACTACAATGCGAAGACCGGCAGGCTGACGACCCTTGACGCGCGGGAAGCCGCTCCGGCTGCCGCTAACCCTAAGCGCTTCGACGGGTTGAGCTTGGCCGACGCGGTCGAGAGCGGGTTGTCAACCGGCGTTCCCGGAACTCCCCGCCTGATCGAGGAAATGCACCGGCGCTACGGCACTCTGCCGCTGGGCGACCTTGCGGCCCGCGCGGTCGAGCTGGCGCGCGGCGGCTTCGAGATCTCCCCGCGCCTCGCCGACAGCATCAAGGCGTCCGACCGCATCCCCGACGATCCCACGGCCAAGGCCTATTTCTTCAACGAAGACGGCACGCCGAAGGCTGCCGGGACCCTCCTGCGGAACGAGGACTACGCGCGGTCGGTCATGGCGCTGGTGGACCATGGCAACGCCGACGCGTACTATTCCGGGCCGATGCGCGACGACATCATCGCGGCGGTGAAACGGGAGCCGCGACCCGGCGACCTCGCCGCCGAGGATTTCGACGCCTACCGCGTCAAGGAGCGGGAGCCGGTCTGCGGCAAGTATCGCGGCTACAAGGTCTGCGGCATGGGACCGCCGTCGAGCGGCGGTATCGCAGTGGCCCAAATCCTGGCGATGCTGGAGCCCTTCGACATGGCTGCGGCTGGTCCCAACACGGCGCAGTCGGTCCATCTCTACACCCAGGCCAACCGGCTGGCCTTCGCCGACCGCAACCGCTACGTGGCCGACACCGACTTCATCGACGTGCCGGTCAAGGGCCTGCTCGAACCTGGCTACCTTGCCAGCCGCAGCCGGCTGATCGACCCGGACAAGGATATGGGAGTGGCCGAGGCCGGCGAGCCGCCCTTCAAGTCCGGACGGTTCATCGAGGGCGTACACCACGACCTTCCAGCCACCAGCCACATGTCGATCGTCGACAAGGATGGCAACGCCGTGTCGATGACGACGACGATCGAGAGCGCCTTCGGCTCAGGCCGGATGGTCCGGGGCTATATGCTCAACAACGAGCTGACCGATTTCTCCTTCGCCGCCGGGACGCCGGAACAACCCGTCGCCAACCGCGTCGAGCCGGGCAAGCGCCCGCGCAGTTCGATGGCGCCGACGATCATCTTCGACCAGGACGGTAAGGTGAAATACGTCCTCGGTTCCCCCGGCGGCTCGTCGATCATCTCCTACGTAGCACAGAGCGTCGTGGCGCTGATCGACTGGGGTCTGGACCCGCAGCAGGCGGCAGCCCTGCCGCATTTCCAAAATAACAACGGCAAGGCGCCGGCGACTTTGCTGGAAGCGGGTACTTCCGTGACGGATCTCGCTTCGGAGCTTGAACGGCGCGGTCATGCCGTGGCGCCAACCGAACTCACCAGCGGCCTCAGCATCATCGCCGTCGGCGACAAGAGGCTGCTGGGCGGTGCGGATATCAGGCGAGAGGGGATCGCCGCCGGGCGGTAGCCTCGCCGGTCATGGTCCTCAGTTATGGATGACCTGGTATTCCTGCATCGGACCGTTCGACTCGATCGGCGACATATGGATCTGCCGGAACTCCCGCCCGCTCTCGCTCTTGAAGTCGTAGGCGCCTTCCAGCAGCAGCGTGTCTTTCGGCGTGGCGAAGATCAGCGTGAAGGGAATGCGGAATTCCCGCAGCGTCGGCATGCCTTCGGTCAGGCGGATCAGCTTCAGCTTGACCGGCTTCGGGACACAATCGGCCCAAAACACGTTCCCCACTTCGCTCCGGAAGGTCTCCACGGTCAGCGACCCGAACACCGTCATGACACGCACGCTCCAATAGGTAATCCGAACGGACTACAACTAACCTCGGAGCGGGGCGGCGTAAAGAAATAATTCGATTGGGCGGTGCGGTGCGGATAGGCGTCAGCGTGGATGGGCGTGTTCAAGCGGCTTGGCGATGTGGTCCGTAAGGATGCCGCGCTGTTCGCCAGCACGGCTGGAAATGTCAATCAATCCGCACGGATGATGATCTTCAAGTCGTCCACGTCACATTTCATCGTTACGACGTCCTGCTTCATCACGGCGAAGTCGTGCTTCATCGCAGCAGTGTCCTGCTTCATCGCAGCAGTGTCCTGCTTCATCGCAGCAGTGTCCTGCTTCATCGCAGCAGTGTCCTGCTTCATCACGGCGAAGTCCTGCTTCATCTCAGCGAAGTCCCGCTTCATCGCCGCAGTGTCTTGCTTCATCTCAGCAAAATCCTGCCGCAGTTCCGCGCATCCCGAGTCCACCTTGGACATCAGTTGCAGCAGCAATGATTTGATTTCAGCGACTTCGTCGTTCA
>DASQKT010000498.1:0-2109 GCA_035630415.1 Skermanella sp. | reverse complement strand
AATCGCCTGCCATCATCTTCGCCTTGACAGACTCAGCCGCCGCTTTCGCTTCCGCGCTGACCGCCGGCCCATAAGATGACGTCTTGATGAAGCCGTCCTTCAACCCACCTCGGACGAACTGGCCCGGCTTCTCGCCGGCCTTGGTCTTTTCGACGAAGTCCTTGTAGACGGTGATCCAGTTCCACTCGGCCCCGGTCAGGTAGCCCTTGGGCGCCAGCGGCGCCTGATTGGCATGGTAGCCGCAGGTGTAGATGCCGCGCCGTTCGGCGGTCTCCACGACCACCTTGGGGCTGTCGACGTGGCAGGTGATGACATCGACGCCGGCATTGACCAGCCCGTTGGTGGCCTCCGCCTCCTTGACCGGCATCGACCAGTCGCCGGTGAAGATCACCTGCGTGGTGATCGTCGGATCGACCGAGCGAGCGCCCAGCGTGAAGGCGTTGATGTTGCGCAGCACCTGCGGGATCGGCTTGGCCGCGACGAAGCCCAGCTTCTTCGACTTGGTGGCATGGCCGGCGGCGATGCCGTTGAGGTACTGGCCCTCGTCGATATAGCCGAAATAGCTGCCGGTATTGGCGGGATGGATGCCGGCCTTGAACATGCCGCCGCAGTGGCGGAACTCGATATCGGGATACTTCTGCGCCACCTTCAGCATATGCGGGTCGAAGTATCCGAACGACGTCGGGAAGACCAAGGTCGCATCGTCCAGGCTGATCATGCTTTCCATGGTCTTCTGGACGTCGGAGGTTTCCGCGACCTTCTCTTCCTCGACCACCTTGACGCCGCTCATCTTGCGCAGGACGGCCGCCGCTTCGGCATGGGCCTGGTTGTAGCCGAAGTCGTCGCGCGGCCCGACATAGATGAACCCGACGGTCAGGTTCTTGGCGGCGAGTGCTGGAGAAAACGGCGATCCGCCGGAGAGGGCGCCGGGCAGGGCAGTGCCGGCGGCGGTGCCGGCCAGCAGGCCCAAGGCAGTGCGGCGTGAAATGCCACGATGTTCGCTCATCAGCACCCTCCATCCTGACTGATTTGTTCTTTGATATCCGGCATACTGCAAAAGACATACCAGCGTGCTTTTGCCGCGCCGCACAAGGATTCAGGGCTTGGAGCGCAATCACGTCCTGCACAGTCGATGTGCGGACTGCCGTTAATGAGCCTGTTTTGTGGGCATGCAGCCTTCTAGGTCTGTTTCTGAAAAATCAACTTATTGATTTAAATGGGTTTATTTTCTGGCTTACTGTATGCATGATCGCATACAGGATTTTCTGGGAGCGCCTGAGCGATGATCGACACGAGTCTGGACCTTACGACACTGGCCGATGGATATGGCAGCGGCACGCTGAGCGTCACCGCCGTCATGGAAACCGTCCTGGCCCGGATCGAAGCGGCGGGCGACGATCACGTTTGGATCGCCCGGTGCTGCGCCGAGGAAGTGCTGGGCCGGGCGGCGCGTCTCGACGCCCTGTCCCGAGAACAGGCGGCGGCGCTGCCGCTGTTCGGCGTTCCCTTCGCGGTCAAGGACAACATCGACGTGGCCGGCATCCCGACGACCGCCGCGTGTCCCGATTTCGCCTATACCCCCGAGCGGACGGCCACCGTGGTCCAGCGTCTGCGGGACGCCGGCGCCATCCTGATCGGCAAGACCAACCTGGACCAGTTCGCCACCGGCCTCGTCGGCGTCCGCTCGCCCTACGGCGTGCCGCGCAATCCGTTCGACGCGCGCTATGTTCCGGGCGGATCGAGTTCGGGTTCGGCGGTCGCGGTGTCGTCCGGGCTGGTCAGCTTCTCGCTTGGGACAGATACGGCGGGATCGGGGCGCGTGCCGGCGGCCTTCAACAACATCATCGGCCTCAAGCCGACCAGGGGAGCGCTGAGCACTGACGGCGTCGTGCCCGCCTGCCGCTCGCTCGACTGCGTCTCAATCTTCGCATTGACCAGTGACGATGCCGCCGCCGTCTTCGACGTCGCCTGCGCCTTCGACGCCCAGGACCCCTATTCCCGTCCAGCCCAGGACAAGCCGCTCCCAGCGTCCTTCCGCTTCGGCGTGCCGCAGGCCGGCGACCTCCATTTCTTCGGCGACGAAGCGTCCGAATCGCTGTTCGCCTCTGC
>DASQKT010000497.1:0-2673 GCA_035630415.1 Skermanella sp. | reverse complement strand
CGGCGCCGGCAACATCTACGTCAACCGCAACATCATCGGCGCCATCGTCGGCGTGCAGCCGTTCGGCGGCCACGGCCTGTCCGGAACCGGCCCGAAAGCCGGCGGCCCGCTCTACCTGAAGCGCCTGCTCGCCGTCTCTCCTCCCGTCCCGCCAGCCCTGCGCCCCGCCCCCGAAAAGCGCTCCCCCGCCGCCCAGGCCTTCGCCGACTGGCTGTCATCGCGCGGCCTGACCGCCGAAGCCGCCCGCTGCCGCCGCTATATCGAGCACTCCCCGACCGGAACCGTCCTGACCCTCCCCGGCCCGGTCGGCGAACGGAACCTTTACCGCATCCACCCGCGCGGCACGGTCCTCTGCCTCCCCCAGACCGAAACCGGCCTGCTGCTCCAGATCGGCGCCGCCCTGGCGACCGGCAACAAGGCGCTGATCCCGGCGGCCAGCCCCTTGCCCGACCTGCCCAAACCCCTGCAAACACACATCACTCCAACCCCCGACTGGACCGCCGCCCCCGACTTCCAGGCCGTCCTGTTCGAAGGCGACAGCGACGCCCTCCGCGACCTCAACCGCCAGTTGGCGACCCGCCCCGGCGCCATAGTCGCCGCCCAGGGCATCAACCGCGACGCCCTGGCGTCCGGCGCCCAGGACTACGCCCTGGTTCCCCTGGTCGAAGAACAGTCCGTCAGCACCGACACGGCGGCAGCCGGAGGCAACGCCAGCCTGATGTCGATCGGCTGATTGCCGGCCAGCACGGCCGCAACTAGAATCCGTCAATCACCAACATCCGCTGAGGTGTCACGCTGTTCAACGTCAAGCGAGGACCGATTTTCCGGCTCAAGATCGAGCTTAAGCGGCGCGCCCTGGTCCTGGCGCGCTCGCCCTCGTCGAGCCGGCGCGTGCTGCCGGATTATCTCGTCATCGGCGCCCAGCGTGCCGGGACCACCTTCCTTCACTCGATGCTAGCAAGCCATCCCTGCGTCGTGCCGCCGGCGACCAAGGAAGTCCACTGGTTCGACCTCAACTTCCGGCGTCCCGAATCCTGGTACCGCGCCCATTTCCCCCTGCTCTCCGAGCTGGACCGCGTCACCGATCGGACGGGGGTACGGACCATCACCGGCGAGGCGTCGTCCTACTATTGCTTCCACCCCGCCGTTCCGGAACGGGTAGCGAGTATCCTGCCCCACGCCAGGATCATCATGCTGGTGCGGAATCCGACCGAGCGCGCGATATCCCAGTACTTCCACTCCGTCGAGCACGGCTTCGAAAAGCTGTCCCTGCCGGACGCCTTGGCGGCGGAACCGGAACGCCTCGCCGGACAGGAGGACCTGCTGGCGGACCCCAATGCGCGCAGCCCGGCCCACGACCGGTTCTCCTACAGGGCGCGGGGCCGCTACCTGGAACAGCTCGAGCGATGGCGCCGCTGGACCCCGGACGATCGCTTGCTCGTCATGCCGAGCCGCGACCTGTTCCGCGACCCGCAGGCCGCATTCGACCGGATCTGCGCCTTTCTCGGCATCCCCGACCATCGCCTGACGGCGCTGCCGCCGCGCAACGCCGTCACGAGAGGCATCGTCACATCAGAGGACCGGGCCAACCTTGACCGATACTTCGCGGACCACAATGCCGCCTTCCTCGCCGAAACCGGCATCGACCTGACCCTCCCGGAACGGGCCTGAGCACCAGCGCCCACAACGACAGCCCGATCCCGATCAAGAAAAGCGCCGTCTCCAGGACGGTGCCGTATTCCATATGCAGCCAACCGAAATGAACGTCGAACGCGGGCATGAACCGGTAAGCCCCGCTGCCGACGGACGGCAGAACGATCAGCGGGAACAGCACGCCCCAGATGACAAAAAGCTTGCCGAGCGTGCGCATGGGATGACCTCCATGGACGGCAAAGCGGTCGAAGACCGCCGCAACAGGGCATTCCCGCACCTTTGAAAAGGTGCAAGTCCCTCGAATTACGATAACGCCGAAGCGATCAGCCGCCTAAGCCGACAACCCCGCCCTTAAGCGGCGATCTTAGCGGCGGTCCAGCCGCTGCCGCGAAGGCCGAAGCCTCCGCGGCAGCGGCCCGCAAAAAACGGCGCAGCAACGCGCCGGGCGTTGTGGTAAAGCTGGCCTCAGCCATTGATGGTAACTCCTTAACTCGGTGCATCAGTGGTCAGGCCGGACTGTGGACTCTCACCTCCGCAGTTCGGCCGCTTCGCGACAACGAAGCTGCGGCGACTCTGAATGGGTTGCCATGGGATGTCAAGACTTACCCAAAATCCGGCATTGACGGCGGCGATGCGCTACCATGACGCGCTCCCATTGCTGGATCTTTCCGGCATTCGGACGTATGAAGCTCCATCAGACTCTAAAAAGAGCATCCCACTAAAATATCTTCGCCAGCCGGACTGAATTTGCTGCCAGCGGAAGGCCAGGAAACATGGCTGACACAATGCCCAACGACGACAACCCCGACTGGAGCGAGTTCACTCCCGCCCCGCTGGATTACGCCGCCAAGCTCAAGGCGACGCGAGCCCGCCTCTCCATGAGCCAGGACAACTTCTCAGCGCTTCTTCACATCCCACGCTCGACCCTGCAAAACTGGGAGCAGCGCCGGACAGAGCCGGATGCGTTCACCCGGACCATAATCGACCTGATCTACGACGATCCCGAAGGGATGGCCGAAC
>DASQKT010000496.1:0-13499 GCA_035630415.1 Skermanella sp. | reverse complement strand
GCCTCGGCATTGGAAGCGCTGCGGATACCTTCGATCACGGCCGCTTTGGTCGGTTCCGTCACCCCGGCGGTCAGGACGCTGGTCACCAGATAGGCGCCCTGTTCGTTATCGACGCTGATGAACGGCACCGGACGCAGTCCCAGGGTGCGGGAAAAGTCGCCGTCGAGCCGGTTATCGATATTCACGACCACCAGTCCGGCATCCTGCGCTCGTTTCAGTACCGGAATGAGTTTGACACTGTCGCCGGGTGCTATGACGATCGCGTCCACCTTCTGACGTACCAGTTCTTCGACGATGGCCACCTGCTGCTCGATCGACGTTTCCTGAGCGGCGGTCTTGACCAGAAGTTCGATGCCCAGTTCCGATTCGGCGGTGCGGGCGCCTCGTTCCATTTCCACGAAGAACGGGTTCGTCAGCGTCTTCATGACCAGGGCGATCTGCCGGCGCTTGGGTGCCGGGGCGGGGGCCGGAGAGGCTTTCATGTTCCCCTCGACCATGGCCGTACCCTTTTGGACCGGCTTCGGATCGTCGCAGGCGGAAAGCCAGACGGTCGCCAGTACAGCCAGCAACAAATTGACGCATGCCTTTCCGAAACTCGCCCCGGCGGGCGGAATCGCCAACTGGGCAAGCGGCAGTTGAACGGCTGATGCGGGCATCGTCGAGACTCCGTAGCGATGGCTTTCCGTCCCTCGGTCGCTCGGCTTGATGCCGCGACGCTGGCGCTGAACGGGACGGTAAGGCTTCATAGATACCGAAAGAAGTTAACAATACGCCTATGAGATACCGGAAGACCGGCTTGCTCCGGCTGTCGCGGGACCAGCAGGACTTGGCATACCCGAAGGAGAACGCCGGATCTGCGAAGCGGCGGCAATGATGCGGTCGCGCAGCAGCGCCGGCCGGATCGGCTTCGTCAGGAAGGCGGATACTCCGGCGGCGCGGGCCTGCTCGACGAGTTTCGCCTTCGCATGGGCGGTCAGAAAAATCACCGGTATTTGAGACGGTGGAGCCCGTGGCGGCACCACTCCGGCAGGTCGCGTGCCGGCTCGCAGATGCTTGAGGAATTCCAGTCCATTGACCGGTTCCATCTCGATATCGCTGACGATGATGTCGATCTCGGCGGAGCCGAGCAATTCAAGGGCGGGACCTGCGCCCGGCGCTTCGAAGACCGACTTGACGCCCAGGCCGCGCAGGATCGACAGGATCAGGGATCGGGTGAAACCATCGTCTTCGACGACCAGGACGACGATATCTTCAAGCCTTGGTGCGGCAGCCATGGGAAAACACTTTGCGAACGGTGGCGTGGCGGCGACGGACTGAAACTGCGGTTCGCTCCTCCGGTGGAGCCCCCGGAAGCACCATCGGCGAGAATGGTAACTTTATCCTAAAATACTCTATACTTTCCGGCTTGGCTTGAATGCGGGCGATGTGCCCCTGAGACAGGACGCCGCTGGCTGCCACGGCCACTTGATGCGGCCTGCCTGTCCCGGCCATTGTCCCCTCCTATGGCATTCAGGGGCATTCGGCGGACGGGGAATGGAATTTGGATCGCTACGCTCTCCTGGCGTTCTTCGGATCGATCCGGACGGGTGGATTGATCCTGGCGCTCGCCGTCTACGGGGTGCTCGGAGTGCCGGCGCCGGGGCGGTTCGGCTGGCAGGAAATAGCGGTCGGCGGCGGGATCGTGCTTGCCACCGGAATCATCCGGCCGCTGATGGTCGGAACCGGCGTGATGATGGCCGATCCGCGAGCGCGTCTGCATGACGTGATCGGGACGGCGGCGTTCAACTACCTGCTCTGGGTTCCGCTCCTGCGTGCATTGTTTTCGGGGAACAACGATGAAGACATCTACCGGGATGTCGTTCCGTTGCTGTTCCTGTTCCTGCCCATCCTGCTGGTTCCCAGCGGGCCTGTCATGTACCGCCTTTTGACGCTCGGGCTGGCGGCGGTCGGCGTTTTGTTCGCGTTGCGCTGGTGGTGGCCGGGACTGGCGTTCCGGCAGGTCGGCCGCCTTGCGATGCCGGAAGGTGACGGCTATCTGCTGAACAGCCCGACGGTCCTGTTTGCGGCGGTGTTGCTTCCCCTGCTGGCACTGGAGAGGCTGGAACGCAGGCCTGGGCTGCCGTCGCTGCTCATTGCGTTCCTTCTTTGTGGCGCCGCCGCCATCGCCGGCGCGGCACTGGCAGGCGCCGTCCACCGGGCGGCGCTGATCATGGCGATATCGGTCGTGGTTGGTTTCGCCGCATGGCAGGCTCGGCGCAAGCCGCTGCTGGCGCTGCTGCTGTTTGCCACGCTGGCGGTAGCGGCCGTCGTAGGGACCGGGCAACTCTCCGGTACGATCCAGCAGATCGCCTGGAAGACCGAGACATATGGTCTGAACGAACGTTCGGCGGAGGCAGCCGCCGTGCTCGATCAGGTCGGAGCCTCGTGGTCCGATCTACTGCTCGGCCAGGGATGGGGCACTCTCGTCCGCAGTCCGGCCGTCGGCGACATGTGGGTCTCCTACACCCACTCCTTCGCGACATACATGCTGCTGAAGACCGGCGTGATCGGGTGTCTTGTCACTCTGGCCTATGTCCTGTCGATGGCTCCGGCATTGTTCGGCCTGATGCGGACGGATACGTCGATGGCCATAGCGCTGCTTCCTCCTCTGGGGCTGGGGCTTTTCGCCCATACCAGCTTCAAGTATCTTTGCTTTGGGTTGCTTTTGTCGATATTAAATCATGAAAAGATTGCAAGAATGGAGAGGCCCGCTAGCTGCGCTTGAACTTGCAGGATCGGCATGCTTTAGTATGCAACCAGGGTAGTCCTAATGGTTCGTGAAGCGTGTATCAGCCCTCCATTCTCTTCATCAATCGTGTGTTTCCGCCGGATCACGGGGCTACCGGCCGCTGCCTTGCCGACCTTGCCACGCGGTTCGCCGCCGAAGGATGGAGAGTCACGGTCTTGGCCGATGGTGCGGCGGGCAGGCACGACGATCCGGCGCATCTCACGGTGGTACGCGCAGGTCCTTACGGGAGCTCTGCGCCCGTCAGGGCGATCGACTACGCCATGGCCCTTCTTAGGCTCTATGCCGCCGCCGTGAAGTTGCCGCGTCATGACGTCGTCGTCACGATGACCGATCCTCCCCTGCTTGCCTGCATAGGCCCATTTCTCCGAATTCGCCGGTCGTGCGTGCTGATCCATTGGTCGCAGGACCTCTATCCGGACCTTTTCCCGATCGTCGGCGTGAACTTGCCCCGGTTCGTCACGGCGGCCCTGGATAAATTCGCCGGCGCCGTACTCCGGCGTTACGATACCGTGATCGCCATCGGCGCCTGCATGGCCCGACGCATCGCGCTCAAGGGGGTGGGGCCGGAGCGCGTCGAGGTCGTTCCCAACTGGGCCGATCCCGTGATTCAGCAAGTCCCGCGCGAAACCAATCCGATGCGCCGCGAGCTCGGTCTGGGCGACCGTTTCACTGTCGCCTACTCAGGCAATTTCGGCCTTGCCCATCCCCTAGAAGCGGTGATCGATGCAGCCACGACGCTTGCTAGGGAGGCGCCTGAGATCATGTTCCTCCTGATCGGGCAGGGGCGTGGGCTTGATCGCGTCCGGCGGGAAATAGCGGATCGCGCCTTGCCGAACCTGCGCCTTCTGCCATGGCAGCCGGCTTGCCGGCTCTCCGAAAGCCTTAGCGCCGCCGATCTTCATCTTGCATCCATGGATGAGCGTGCGGAAGGACTGCTCGTTCCGAGCAAGGTCGCCGGCGCGCTCGCCGCCGGCCGGCCCTGCATTCTGCTCGGTCCGGCCAACAGTGCGGCAGCGCGCCTGATCGCCGGCAGCGGCTGCGGTTCAGTGCTGCCCTCCGGAGACGGGCAGGGGCTTGCCAGGGCCATCATGCTTCATGCGTCGGACCCGCTGATGCATGCCCAGGCTTGCGCACGCGCGGCGGCGGCCGCTTCGGCCTGGTCGACGGACCGGGCCGCCGGCGCCTTCATCGCGAGGGTGGAGAGCGCGATACGTCTGCCGCGTCGGCGCCGGACTTTGCGCTGGGTTGCAGGACCCCCCGCCGCCCCGAAACCGCAGGCTCCATTCATTGCGGGCGGGAAGGACTGAGACCGAGATGTCACCGGATGCCGGTAACGGCCAGTTCGAACCGGGGTTCGAAATTCAGCGATTGCTGCGCGGTGCTATCGCCGTGGCCGTCGAGGGCCGGTGGCTTATCGTGCGAACGGCCATGCTCACAGCTATCCTGGCGCTGCTGGCGTTGCGCATGACGGAACCCAGCTTCACCGCTACGTTGATCGTGGGACCCACGGTGGCGGAAGGGCTGCTCGGCCGAGGCACCCCGCTTCCGGATCTCCCGACAGGCTCCATTCTCAATGGCGCGGTGCATGGTGCCGGTGAAAAAATGTCCTATTACGAGCGGTTCCTCTATGAGTTGACCTCGCTCAGCGTTGCAAATGAACTTGCCGCCTCGCCGGAGATCATGCGGCGGACTTTCGCACCGATGTGGAATGAAAAGGAACAGAAGTGGGGTCCCGATCCAGGACTGTTCCCAAGGCTGCGCCGAATCCTCCTCGATCTCGCTGGACGGACCTCATGGTCGGTGCCGGACGGCCGCGAGTTGGCGCGCTTCCTCCGCTCCAGGATACAGGTCCAGCAAATCGGCAATACACCCCTGCGGCGCATCGTCTATCGACACTCCGATCCGGATTTCGCCCGGCTGTTGCTTAACCGTCTCTACGCCACGACCGAGCGGCAACTCCGGACCATAGCGATGACCGGCAACGCCCGCATGATCGAAGAGTATGAAAGGATGGCCCGCGTAACGACCGACCTGGAGCATAAACGGGCGCTGTGGGCGACCCTGACCGGGCATGAACAGTTCGCCATGATGATGAACGTCGATTTCCCGCTGGCCGCCGATCTGATGGAAGCCGCCTCGTGCGACGCGCTGCCCGACAATCCGGACCCGGCCATCGTGCTTCCGATCGCCTTCGCGGCCGGTCTGGTCCTTGGGCTCGTCCTGGTATTCGTCCGCTTGGCGCAGGACCAATCGTCCCGCATCTCCCTGCTTCCATGATACCCGTGACCGTGGTCGTCATGACCCGGAACGAGGCCGCGAATATCCGGCCTTGCGTCCAGGCGCTCGACCGCTTCGATCAGGTATTCGTCGTCGATTCCGGAAGTGATGACGGGACCGCCAAAATCGCGGATGAAATGGGCGCGGAGGTGGTGTCGTTTCAGTGGAACGGGCGCTATCCCAAGAAGAAGCAGTGGTGTCTCGACAATTTGCCCTTCCAGCATTACTGGGTGCTCTACTGCGATGCCGATGAACGGATCACGCCGGAACTTGCCGATGAAATCGCCTTGCTGATGGCCTCCGGTCCGGATCTGGCAGGCTATTTCATTTCCGGACAGCCGGTGTTCGGCGGCGTCCGTCATCGCCATGGCGCCTGGAATCGCAAACTAGCACTTGTGGACCGGCGACGAGCGTCGTTTCGAGCATTCCCGGATCTGGATGTCGATACCATGTGGGAGGTCGAGGGGCACTACCAGCCGGAACTTCAGGGGATGGCCGGATCGCTTCGGCACGCCATGATCCATGAGGAGGCGGCCTCGCTTCATGGCTGGTTCGATCGGCACAACCGCTATTCCGACTGGGAAGTGGCCTTGCTGTCCGATGGCCGGCACGCGCAACTGAGCCTTCGCGAAAGAAGCTGCCGAAGGTTGCTGAAGGGGATTTTCACCAGGATACCTGGGCGCCCTTTGGCTGCCTTCCTCCACAGCTATCTGCTGCGAATGGGATTCCTGGATGGCATGCCTGGTTTCGATCGCGCTGTCGCACGCGCTTTTTACTACTGGCAGATCGGCGTCAAGCTGAGGGTCCACAAGCGCGGACCCTCGCGCTGAAGGCTGACTTCAGGCAACTACCGGTTCAGCTTCCCGGATTTCGCCACCAAGAGCCTTGATCAGCTCGAAAGCGCGGCGACGCACGTTCGGGTCGTTGATGCGATAGTATGCACGGACAAGTTCAAGCGTTTCCCGTTTTGCCATCGACTCGAACTCGTCGGTTTCCGTCGGTTCGTGGACGACGTCGGCACCCTCTGGCTGCGGCTGACCGGTCGGCATGTCCTCAAAGAAAAAGCCGACGGGAACATCCAGAACCAAGGCCAGATGATATAAACGGCTGGCACTGATGCGATTTGCGCCACGTTCATACTTCTGAAGCTGCTGGAAAGTGATGCCAACAGCCTCGCCAAGCTTCTCCTGGCTAAGCCCAAGCAAGGTTCGGCGGAGACGGAGTCTCGCCCCAACATGAATGTCGATTGGATGGGGCCCTTCACCGCGACGCGAGATCGTGTTCGCAGTTGCGGGTTGGGACTTTTTCGATTTCATCTTCTACCCCTGAGTACTTGCCCGGCGATTAAGGTGTAACGTACAAATTTAGATTTCAAAAGGACTTAATTGGCTCAAATGTCAAGACCTTTCGCGTGCATGTTGACGAGTGTGGCGCAACCTGTCGAGCGTACTCTGATCTGGTTAGCGGAACCGAATAGGCGTAGTACAGGTTCTACACATATTACACGTGTGAGTGGTGGCTTGGCTACTCGTACATCCGGTGGCATCGCCATTTTTCGAAAATCGCTGGCCATTTCCGACGTATCGATATCGCAGCATATTGCGCGATCAGTATTAAAAAGCAGGAAACATTCGACATATGAAGCCGGTTACGCCGTATTTTGGCCTGTTCCCGCCGGCCCAGTGCCGCATGAGCTTGGGACAGACCGCCGCCTTCGAAGAGCGCCAGCGGAGCATTCACGCGTGCGACTCGGGCGCATTTGGATAGGGTATCTAGCGTATAAGCATAGTCTGCTCCTATTTTCCAGGCGAGGTCGTATCTTTGTCCCTCAACCAGTTCGCGGCGAAAGACCATGGCTTGGTGGTGAGTGAACATGCCGTACCATTTGAGGTGATGCGATCTCGCACGCTTGACCAGCATCCGGTCGTCGGCACCTCTTTCCAGCGCATCGCCATAGATGAAATCGGGCCTGACATCCCGCTCTATGTGCTCGGCGAGGGTTTTCAGGGTTCCTGGCTCCGCCAGGGTGTCTCCGGCGTTCAGGAAGATGAGGTATTCCCCGGAGGCCGCGGCGAGGCCGATGTTCATGGCATCGTACAGACCCTGGTCGGGCGTCGATCGCCACCATGTCAGATCGTCGCGGTGGGCTTGCAGATACCCCACGGTGCCATCCTGGGAGCCGCCGTCCACGACGATCCAGTCGAAGTCGCGGCAACTCTGCCGACGCAGGCTCCGATGGGTTTGCCGTAGCCCGTCATGGTTGTCGAGGCAGACGGTGACGATGGTGAACAACCGCGGCCGTGGCGACGGCCCGGCTGGGATCGCAGGCTCGGTCAATTGTGGCCTCCCCAATCGCCGCTCAGCACCTTGATTGCGGCGGCACTTACTGAAAGTTGAGTGAACAGGCTGCCGAGGTTCTGGGCGAACTTGAAGAACTCGAAGGGTTCCGGATCGCGTGGCACGATGATCGTCGATCCGGGTGCGATCCAGGACGCCGTATGGTTCCAGGACGACACCCTGAGCGGCAGGGCGCTGCCATCCGGCCGCAAGACGAATATCCTTGAAGAATCCGCATATTGCGTCAGGCCTCCCGCTTCGCTCAGGTATTGGTTTCCGGTCTTGTCCGGCCTGAATTGAAGGCTCGCGGGAGCGAGAACCTCGCCCGCCACGGTGACCGTCAGTGAGCGCTTCGGAAAATAGATCCTGTCGCCCGCTTCCAGCACCACGTCGAGTTCCGGGTGAACCGCGAGCATGGCTGGATCGGCTTCGACCGTGATCCTGCCGACCGGCTGCGCCTTGCGCAGCTCGTCCGAAAGCTGGCGGGCCTGCGATATCTGTGCCGCCGGTGGCGGGTCGGGCTTCATCAGGATCATCGCGAGCTCGCGGTCCAGGTTGCGCGCGGCGCTGGTAAAGGCCTCCGCCTGCTGACGACGGGCGCTTTCCCGCGTGAACACGGCACCGGCCGGATAGGCTTCCTGGGTGAGCCCGCCGGCCCGCTCGATCAGCGAGGAAAGCCGCTCCCCCCGAACGACCTCGAAACTGCCGGGCCGCTTGACCTCGCCCTGGGTAAGGACGGCGTAAGCTTCCCGGTCGTTGAAGACCGGGTTGACCCTGACCGCTTCTCCTCTTCCGATCTCCGCCGTCATCCCATTGGCTGCCTGAAGCGATACCACCCGCCTCTCGTTCGTCACCGTTCCGGAAGCGGGAGACGGGTCGGGGGTGGTGATCTCGATCGCGTTCGTATCGGCCTGCGCCGTCAGGCCTCCAGCGGTCGTCAGGAGCATTTCCAGTCTGACTTGACCGTCCACCGGGTAATTTCCGGGTTGCCTGACCGCGCCATGGATAATGACCGCATGCTCGGCCATAAGGCTGCGGACAACTGGATCTGCGGTTATGGACTGTACGGGTTTCGGCTCAGGCTCCGGGATCGTCCGGGGGTTGACCGCCAATCCGGCGGAGGTCTCGGTCGCGGTCCTGTCGCGCTCGGTTTTTTCCTGATCGAATTGACGCTCCACCTTCATGATCGAGCGAATTTCATCCATTGAGAATAGGCGGACGCGATCGCCGTCCGACAGAGGCCGGTCGGATAGGCCCGAGACGACCTCAAGGGGTGAAAAGGCGATCATGCGGCTAGTCATGCGGCTGGCGTCCTGCCGTTCGATGATGCCGAACAAGGGATAGAGGCCCACAAGATTCTGGCTTCCGTCGCCCAAGGCCTGACGCAACGTGCCGTCCCCCGCAAGTGGCCGCACTCCCGGAAAACGCACATGGCCGGCAAGCTCGAATCTGGGGGCCGTAGAGTCGACTATGTCGCCTCGCTTTGCGGCCGCCTGATCGCTCCGCCGTTTTGCCGCTCCGCCTCCGTCGACCACTGCCAGTTTTTCCTGGCCGCCACCGCCGCCCGCACTCCGCGCCAACTCCGCAACCGCTGCCTGCCCGGCAACGGGGTAGAGGCCCGGCCGCGTCACGCCGCTGCGCAGCAAGACGGCGTGTTTAAGCAAAAACGTCAGCAGGTCCGGATAGTCGTCGAAGACGCGGGGGCAAGGCATCGGCATGGCGGCAAGATCGGCGGCCGCACGCGCCAGCGGGCTTCGTGCGAGAGTTCCCTGGCGATCGGCGGCGATGCTGCGGGCCAGCACCCCGACACCGGCGCATTCCGCCTCCGCCCGAATGGGTGCCTTGCCCTTGCCTGTCGTGCTCTGGTCGCGCAGCAGCTTGACGACCGGAGTTGAAGACAGGAAGGCGACGTCGTTCGATCCCAGCACTATAAGGATATCGTCGGCGCTCAGCATCGGATCGGCGCGGCCGTCGATAACTCCCTGAAGATCGATCGGGACCATCACGCGTGCCAGTGTCGCGGGGTCGGTCGTCTCCAGCGCCGCGAAGGGGAGGTATGGGTCCGGCAGCAGGTCGGCGCCCGCGAGAAGGCCGGCGACCGACTCGGCTTCCGCGAGCGAGCGCGGACCCGGATGGCGGATATGTCCGGCGATGGCGACGCTGCCGACGCGGATGTCGTGAGCAGGCGACACCAGCAGCAGGTCGCCGTCCGACATTTGCGTGTCACTGCGGGAATGCACGCCGGAATCGGCTTCGGCCGGGACCTCGGTACCCTGATCGGAGATCGTGAAGTGGACCACCCGCGCAGGTCCCGGAAGAATAGAACCGCCGGCGAGTGCGATTGCCTCTTCCCTCAGGATCTTCCGCCCGTCGGCGGGCAGTTCGAAAATCCCAGGACGCTTCACCTGTCCGGCGACGGCGATCGTCGGTCCGATCGGCGGAACCACGATACGGTCGCCGTCTCTCAGCGGCGGATCGGTGCCGTCGTCTCCCCTGAGCAGGCCATAGAGATCGATCGAACGCGTGGCGCCGGAGCGGATCAGCCTGACATCCCGCAGGCTGCCGAGTTTGTCCACCCCATCCGCCGCCGTCAGGGCATCGAACAAGGTCGCGGAACCGGCAACCTCATGGCGGCCCGGCCGGGCGACGGCGCCGGTTACGAGAACCCCCATCCGTCGCATTCCGTCCAGGGAGATGAAGGCCTCGTGACCTGTGAGAGCGATCTCGACTTCGCGCTCGATCTGCCGGCGCAACTCCCCCAGCGTTTGTCCAGCTGCCGTCAGCGGGCGCAACTGATCGACGATCACGTCACCATTGCTGTTCACCGTGTAACGCCGGTTGCTGTCGTACTTCCCACCATGGATCGTGACTCTGATCTCGTCACCCGGACCGAGCAGATAGTCGCTCTGCGCCGTCCCGAAGGCGGGAGCCGCAGCTGCACCGGTCCTGGCGAAAGCCTCGTAGCCGAAGAGCCGCAACTGTTTGCCGGCTCGCCTGCCGAAGGTAATTTCAAGCGCGTTGTCCTGCCCGGTATTGTCCTGCCCTGCCTGTGCGCTCCCGGAGTCGGTGCCGGAACGCCCGTTTCCGCCTTGGCTCGCTTCGGGCAGCCCATGATTCGGCTGCCCTTTGTCCAGCTGCTGGCGGCGACCATCGGCGGCGTCGGCCATGCCCATCAGGCATAGAGGAAGGAGCACCTGGATCGCCATCCAAGCGGTGAATCTGCGCGCGGCAGTGAGCATATTCTGTCAGTCGTTAATTCGGGTGCAAAGGAAGAAGTTATTCAACTATCCGAACACAGGAAGACTTACATGCATCCGAATGCAAAAACAACCACTATCGATATGGGTGGCGGGTTGATGAGTTGGTGAATGGTTCAGGTTTCTCGTGGAAAACGCTGCGGCATAATCTCCAAATGTACCCCGAGTGCCTCGCTCATACGGCAGGATTGCCGGCAAGCGAGCCGTGGCAGGTCCGGCGCGATACGGATAACGGGTGATTTGCTGCAATCGGCGAAACATGCCGGGAGGTGGGCACCACCGCAGTGTGACCGCTGGTGTCTCCGTCCATAGTGAAGCTGGATGCATAGTAAACAGTGTTGCGAAGGCGAAACGTTCCGGGTGCAGCTTTGTATGAAAATTTAAGTCCTCAACCGAACTGAATAAGGAAAGGCCTTAGGGATATAGTTTTTTTTGCCAAGACAACAAGAATTCGTCAACCATATCTCAGCCGCCGCGTTCTTGCCGTCAGTCGTGCCGCGTTCGTCGAAAATGGAAATACACGCCTTCCTGGCGGACGGACCGGGCGGCCTGCACATCCCATGCGGCGGATGGAAGTGTTCAGCTTGTCAGGCGAAGATTTCCGAACGCATGCGGCATATATGATCAGCGCAGCTAAATGCCCGTCTTATTTGCGGCAATTAATAGAGAGTTTACAGTCTGGGGCTAGGTTCCATGCGGTACTGAAACAAATGTAAGAGGCGCTGTCGTAAAGTCCGAAATGGTCAATTGGTTCGATATCTAATTATTTGTCGGCCAAGTATCGTTGGACACGCCTTTAGACTACAAAGTAAAAAAAAACCGGGCCTAATCCGATGATCCTTCTAAACTGAACCAAGGCATTGCATAATAAGGACCATTGATGTCATCGTTCAAATAGAAGTCATAGGGGCGGGGAGTACTAGGCGTGTGATGACCACACCAGAGACAGACATTAACAGCGCCGCGACAAGTACGCCGCCACAGACTAGAGAGAATGACTAAATGCCCGAAAGGTTATCAAATATTGGACGTAAAGTTTACTATGCGTCCGAGAAATCGATTGGACAGTCCATTCCCCCAGCCGACGACAGCGTTGGTTATGTGGTTCGCGACGTCCATCGCGCGTTCTCGCGCTCCCTCCAGGCGAAGATCGCAGCCCATGGCGTAAGCATGGGGCAGTGGTTCTTTCTTCGAGCGTTGTGGGATGAAGACGGACTGACCCAGCGCGAACTCAGCCAGCGCGTCGGCATGATGGAGCCGACGACTGTCACTGCTTTGAACAGCATGGAACGCCGGGGTCTCGTCGAACGTGTGCGCAACCCGCACGATCGCCGCAAGGTCAATATCTACCTCACTCCCAAGGGACGCAGTCTCCGGGAAGTGCTGCTGCCCTGCGCCGCCGAAGTGAGCGACCTCGCGACCCGTGGAATCGATCCCGCTGATCTCGCCCTCGCGATCGATCTTCTTCATCGCATGATCATCAATCTTGGCGACAATAGCGACTCCCTCTGAAACGGCCCAAAAGACTGAACCGGTCCAAGAGCCCGACTAATCTTGAACATGGGCGTGCAGCGACGCCAGGGGTCCGATCCTTCATCGCGCAGGAAATGACCGCGCCCATGAGAGAGTTGCCGGTCTTCGTGGTCCGGCACATGCTCCGGGCCATTGCACTGGCTTGCTAATCGTCGTCGTCCAGCCGTGCCGGCAGGACCGCGCCCTCCAGTTTGGCGCCGTCCAAATTGACGCCTTTCATGTTGGCGTCAATCAGGATTGCGTCCGTCAGATCGGCATAGCTGAGGTCGGCCTCAGCAAGATTTGCTCCCCTCAGGTTGGTCCGCACCAGACTGGCGCCGATCAGCTTGGTTCCGCTGAGGTTTGCCGGCCACATCCGTCCGGTGGCCTTGCCGGTCGGTCCCTTTATATCGACGGAACCCAGTTCCGCTCCGTCGAGCCGGGCTCCGCTGAGATCGCTTCCACGGAAGTTGGTCCCGTCCAGGGTGGCGTTGCTCAGGTTGCATTCCCGCAGGTCCGCCAGGGAAAGGTCGGACATCACCATCAGCGATTCCGCCACATTGGCGCCGACAAGCTTGATACCCTTCAGGTTGGCGCCCGACAGGTTCACTCCGCTGAGATCGATGTGAGCGAGATCTTCGCCCTGAAGGTCGGCGCGCTGGCCTGACGAGCCGTTGCTGTTGATCCAGTTGAAATGGCTTTCCAAGCTCCGCTGGATCTTCAGCGAGAAGTTCTCCGCCGACCGCGCGATGTTCGCCCCGGTGCAGTCGGCCCCCGAGAGATCGACGCCGTCGAGCTTTGCGCCCAGCAGGTCGGCGTTCTTCAGGATCGCACCGGCCAGGATCGCACCGGCAAGATTGCAGTCGCGCAGGATGGCGCCCGACAGATTGGCGCCGGACAGGTTGACGCCCTTCAGGTCCGCTTTTGACAGGTTGGAGTTCTTGACATTGGCGCCGCTCAGGTTGACGCCAGTCATGATGGCGCCTGGCAATCGGCGCCCGACATGCTGACCTCCGACATGTCGGCGCCCGACAAGTTGGCGCGGGCTAGCAGCGCATCGTCGAAATTGGCTCCGGTAAGGTCCGATTTCAGCACGCTAGTGCCTGACGAGCGACGGTCGAGCAGTGCGCCGCCACGCAGGTCCGCCTCCCGCAGGATGGCTCCCTTCAGCCGGGCGCCCCGCATATGGGCGCCGCGCAGATCGGCGCGGTACAGGTTGCAGCCCGACATGTCGGCCTTGGTCATATGGGCGGCGAACAGGTCCGAATAGCTCAGATTGGCCCTGGTCATGTCGCAGCCGGTCATGATCGCACCCGACAGCTTGCAGG
>DASQKT010000495.1:0-5145 GCA_035630415.1 Skermanella sp. | reverse complement strand
CCGCAGCGTGTCACCTGGGAGCTGTCGCCGCGCCTGCCGGACAGGGCAATCATCACCAGCGATTCTGGGTCCTGCGCCAATTGGTTCGCCCGCGACATCAAGATCCGGCGCGGCATGATGTGCTCGCTGTCCGGCGGTCTGGCCTCCATGGGGGCCGCCGTGCCCTATGCCATCGCCGCCAAGTTCGCTCACCCCGACCGGCCGGTGATAGCTCTGGTCGGCGACGGCGCCATGCAGATGAACAACATGGCCGAGTTGATCACCGTCGCCAAATACTGGAAGGACTGGTCCGATCCCCGCTGGGTCGTTTGCGTCTTCAACAATCAGGACCTGAACCAAGTGACCTGGGAACAGCGGGTGCAGGAAGGCGACCCGAAGTTCGAGGCGTCGCAGCAGATCCCGGATTTCCGCTATCACAAGTTCGCCGAACTGATCGGGCTGAAGGGTATCTTCGTCGATAACCCCGACCGCATGGGCTCCGCATGGGACGAAGCGCTGGCTTCCGGCCGGCCCGTGGTTCTGGAAGTCCGCACCGATCCCAACGTCCCGCCCCTGCCGCCCCACATCACCATCGCTCAGGCGAAGGCTTTCATGTCCACTCTGCTGAAGGGCGACCCGGACCAGGGCAGCGTGCTGGTGGATACGGCCAAGGAAGTGCTGAGCGGCATCATCCCCGGCTGGAAGCTCTGATCACCGCGATCTGGAAGCCAATGCCGTTCCGGCCAGCAGTCCCAACCCGATGGCGAGTGCCGACCCGGCCGCGACGGTAGCGAGCCGGGCGGCCGGGCCGCTGGAGGTCAGGCGCAGGTGGTGGCGGGGCAGACCGAAGCGGCCCCGCATCCTGTGCCGGCCTTCCACCGGTTCGAACAGGTTGTCGGGCCGGTGTGGATCTTCCCGTTCGTCCGTCTGCTGGCCTTCCACGGCGGTCCGGCCCAGATAGGTGTCGGCGACCTGGGGAACCAGGAAGTTGCCGAGGATCGCTTCCATCGCCGGTCCGCCAAGCCAGTATTCGCGCTTGGGATTCTCCGCGATGTGGACGACGGCGCGGCCGATGTCTTCCGGCTGGAAGATCTTTCCCATCGGCTGGGCGCGGTACGGCATATGGCTGCGCGCCCAATCGAACTGCGGAGTATTGACCGCCGGAAGTTGAGCCATGCTCAACTGGACATTGGAACGGTCATGGATCAGTTCGGAGCGCACGCTGTCGAGAAAACCCATGATCGCGTGCTTCGCTCCGCAATAGGCGCCTTGGAGCGGGATAGAGCGATAGGCCAGCGCCGAACCGATCTGGATGATCGTGCCCTGATCGCGCGGCTTCATGTGGCGGAGTGCTGCCTGAATGCCGAAGACCGAGCCGTGATACGTGACGTCGGTCACCCGCCGCAGCTCCTCCGGCGTCAGGCTTTCGGCGGGACCGAAGACGGTGACCATCGCGTTGTTGACCCAGATGTCGATGGGGCCGAGTTCGCGTTCGATCCGGTCGGCTGCTTCGAACACCGCCTTGTCGTCGGCGACATCGAGCGGCACGGCCAGACCGTGACCGCCAAGCCGGTCCACCTCGCGCCGGACCTCGTCCAGCGCATCGGCAGAGCGGGCGATCAGGGCTACCGAAGCTCCCCATTTGGCTGCGAACGCCAGCGCTATGGCGCGGCCGATACCGGCGGAGGCTCCGGTCACACAAACAACGGGGCGCATGGCGTCAGATCCTTGCAACCAGGGCTGCGAGCTGGTCGGCGCAGGTGCCCCAGCCTTCGTGGAAGCCCATCTTCTCGTGCATTTCACGGTCTTCGACGGTCCAGTGACGGACGCGGGCGGTATAGCGCGTCTTGCCGCCGTCGATGTCCTCGAAGGTCAGGATCAGGGTCATGAACGGCTTCTCCGAGGGCTGCCACGCATGGGTGAAGGCATCGGTCGAGACCAGCCGTTCGTTCTCGACCACTTCCAGATAGACGCCCCGGTTTGGGTAGTCGGTTCCGTCTGGGCCACGCATGACGATCAGGCTGGAGCCGCCGGGGCGGACGTCCAGTTCGGCGTGCGGCGTCGTAAAGGGCAGCGGGGCGAACCATTGCTTGAGGAGTTCGGGTTGGGTCCACGCCCTGAACAGCTTTTCGGGCGGCGCGTCGATTATGCGCGTCAGGACAAGTTCACGGTCGGATTCAGGTGCGGCGGTCATTCGATTTCTCCTTGTCGAGCGTCGGCATATCAGAGACGGACATGGATGATCGCGTAGGGAGCGAGCGTCAATGTCGATGTATCAGTCGGCGTCATGCGGTCGAGCAGATCGGCGGTGCGGCTCGCCTGCACGAAAGACGCAGCATCGAGCACGGCTGATTCGACGGCAGGCTGCGGCAGGGAGACGGTTTGCTCCCGGCCTGTCAGGTTCGCCAGCCACAGTTCCGTGCCGGAATCCGCTTCGACCGCGATGCCCTGGACGGTGCTGGGGTCGGAGATCTCCAGCGCTTTCATGGTCTTGCCGGACAAGGCCGCAAGACCGCGCAGGACGTGGAAGACCGGGAACAGGCCGCCGTTGTCGTCAAACCAGGGTTGCGGCCAGCTTTGCCGGGCATGGACGATGCCGTGCGGTCCCGTGAGGCCGCCGAACGCTACCGCCGAGGCTCCGCCGCGCGCCATATGACTGTAGTAGCCCAGCGTCCAGGCGGCGCCGAGCAGACCGCGCTGGCGCGGGTCGTTGCGGTTCATTGCTTGACGGATGTTGCGCGGGTTCTCCATTGGCGCGTCGCCGTAGGGGTTCATCCGCATACCCATGGCGCTGGGTCCTACCGCCAACGGGTGCCCGCCTGCGATCTCGCGGGCGCTGGCAGTGATCGCGGGGAGGGCTTCCAGCCCTTCCATCACCGATATGTCGTCGCCGGCGTGGACCAGCGCCGAGGTGGTGAAGCTGACGAGGTCGAGGTAGCGGAGCGGCGGGCGCTTGCGGTTCAGTTCCGTGAAGTAGCTGAACATGCCGCCGCCTAATCTGGCGTCCGGGAAGGCCTTCCGCGCCGCCCGGAACAGACCTTCGGCAGGGGCAGCCGGCGGCCAGACGCTGCCGGGCAGCGTGCATTTCAGGTCGGATGCGGGAGACAGCATTACGACTTCGAACGGCGAGCCGAGTTCTGCGGCAGTGTCGCCGAGTGCTGCTACTTCCGCCTCGAAGTTCTCGACTTCGACGATGACCGCTTCAAGCCACGGCACGGCGCCGAGCGTCCGGGCGAGCGCGGCTGCCGCCTCAAGCGTGCTCCGGTCATGGCCCCGGCGCGGGTCGTGGTGGCAGATCAGGTGGTGCGGCTTGACTTCGGCCAGCGTCTCCGCCGCTGCTTTCGCGGATTCCGCTTCGTCGGGATCGTAGCCGAGACCCAGTTGCGGCGCCGGTCCTTGCGCGTCACTGAACGTCACTGTCACGCCGCCCGCCGACGATCCTGATTGAGCGTAGGCGGAGCCGGTGACGGTCAGCGTGACCGCCTGATCCAGCCGGGACCCCGCTTCGAGCGTGTAGGGCCAGGGGAGAGCCAGCGGGCGGACATAGGTCTTGTAGGACGCGTCGGTCCAGTTCCGCTGGTCCTCCATCTCGAAGGTGTCGCCCTCCATCCGGCAGGTGACGCGGAGGCCGGGGGCGGCCTCGTGGGTCAATGCCCGCAGGTCCATCATGGGCTGCACCGGGTCGATCAGTTCGGGGAACCGGCCCGATACCTTCTCCCCGCCGGTATGCTCGATCTCGACCGGCAGGCCGGCGACGCCGGCGGGGTGCAGGACGACGAAGCCGGTGCGGTTGGTCAGGAAATCGGTGACGGCTTCGCCTTCGCAGCGGAAGGTGAGATGGCCATCCGCGCTGCCTTCGATCACCGCGCGATAGCGGAAGCTCTGGCTGTCGTCGCCAGTGGCCGCTTCGTAGCGCACGGTGAAGCCGTCGGCGGTTTCATCCGTCGTCAGGCCGGAGATGACCGGGTTGTAGGTGCCCCAGTTGCGGTCGCGGACGATGAAGGAGACGGCGCGGATCACCTCCACCCCGCCGACGCGGATGTGGCGGAGGTTGCCGGCGTCGAACTCAGCCGTCAGGCTGCCCGCCCGCAGGATCGGAGCGGGAGGGGACGGTTCTTCGGTCCCGAAGAGCTTGATGGCTTCCGCCGGTTCTGCGGTCATGGTTTTTCCTCCCCTGAATCTTTGTTATCTGCCGACCCGGCGGCTGACGATGCTTTCGATCAGCAGGGCGGCGATGATGATCGAGCCGATCGCCGAGCCCTGCCAGAAGGGCGACACGCCGATCAGGTTCAGGCCGTTCCGGATCATGACCATGATGAGTACGCCGATCAGCGTGCCGATGATCGAGCCGCGCCCGCCGAACAGGCTGGCCCCGCCGATCACGACGGCGGCGATAGCGTCCAGCTCCATCGCGTTGCCCATCAGCGGGTCGGCCGAGAGAAGCTGGGCGATCGAGATCGTGACGGCGACCGCCGCCAGCGCTCCGGACACGACATAGGGCAGCACGGAATAGAAGAAGACCGGCAATCCAGCCGCCCGCGCCGCTTCCTTGTTGGAGCCGACCGCGTAGATCGTGCGTCCGCCCTTGGTGTAGGTCAGGTAACCCCAGGCCGCGAGGTAGAGAACGCAGAGCAGCAGGACGTTGGCCGGTAGTCCCAGGATGTCGGTATAGACGAGGTCGGACATGCCGGACGGGATGTTGGAAATCGCGGTCTGGCCGGACAGGATGTAGGCGAGGCTGCGCCCGATCGCCATCATGCCGAGCGTCACCACGAAGGGCGCCAGACTGAAATACGCGATCAGCAGGCCGGAGATCAGCCCGATCCCCGCCCCCGACGCCACGGCAAGCATGATCGCGACCGGCAGCGGGTAGTTCTGTACCGCCAGTCCCAGGATGATGCCGGTCAGCCCGGCGATGGAGCCGACCGACAGGTCGATGCCGCCGGTCAGGATCACGAAGGTCATGCCGACGGCGACGATCCCGACCACCACCGACTGGTCGAGGATGTTGAAGATGTTGGATCGCGTCAGGAAATAGGGCGACAGCAGCGACAGGACGCAGGCCAGGACGATAGCCAGGACGAGCATGCGGATTTCAAGCCGTCCGGTCAGCTTGCGGAAGGTGCCGGCGGTGCGTTCTCCGGCGGTCTGGGTCATCAGCGTCAT
>DASQKT010000494.1:0-6086 GCA_035630415.1 Skermanella sp. | reverse complement strand
GAAGTGCTTCGCGACCGCCGCCTCGTCCTTCACGCTCTCCAGCAGCCACGTGCGGGCGGTCCGGGCGTTGGTCAGGGTTTCCTGGGTGGTGAAGGTCTTGGACGCGACGATGAAGAGCGTGGTCGCCGGGTCGCATTTCTTCAGCGTCTCGGCCATGTGGGTGCCATCGACGTTGGAGACGAAATGCATCCGCAGGTCCGGGTGGCCATAAGGCTTCAGCGCCTCGCATGCCATATAGGGGCCGAGGTCGGAGCCGCCGATGCCGATATTCACGACGTCCTTGATCTGCCGGCCGTCATGTCCCGTCCAGGCCCCGTCGCGGACGGCCTGCGAGAAACGCCCCATCTGCGCCAGGACGCGGTTGACATCCGGCATCACATCGCGGCCGTCCACCATCACCGGCCGGTTGGACCGGTTGCGCAGCGCCGTATGCAGGACCGCGCGATCCTCCGTCGTGTTGATCTTCTCGCCCGCGAACATCCGGTCACGCCAGCCGGCGACGTCCTGCTGGCGGGCGAGGTCCAGGAGGAGGCCCAGCGTCTCCTCCGTGATGCGGTTCTTGGAGTAGTCGAGCAGGAAGCCGTCCATGCGCGCCGAGAAGCGGGAGGCCCGTTCGGGATCGCGCTCGAACAGGTCGCGCATATGGACGTTTTCCATCCGGGCGCGGTGCGCGGCAAGGGCCTGCCATGCGGGAGAATCGGTCAGAGCGGACATGGAGAATACTTCCTCTCTTTTTTAAATTGCCAGCCAGCCGAATAACATCCAGGACGCACCGATGGCCTCACCGTGCCTCTGTTGTCCTCCATACTACCGTAATTGCAGTCAGCTCGGAACATCATCCCTGGTTTTCGTCGGTTCTATACCCTCCGGCTGGCCGACGACGATGGTCAGCAGCGCCGCCGGATCGAGCAGCCGCTTGGCGACGCGCTGGACATCCTCCAGCGTCACGGCGTCGATCAGGGCGGAGCGCCGATCCAGGTAATCGATGCCCAGATTGTCGCGCTGGACCTGGAGCAGGATATCGGCGATGGCCGAGCTGGACGTGAACTGAAGCGGGAAGGAGCCGGTCAGGTAGGTCTTGGCGTCGTCCAGTTCCGCCTGGGTCACGCCATGGTCCCGCATATTCTGCCATTCGGCCTTCATCAGCTCGACCATCTTGCCGGCATTGGCGTTGGCGGTCGAACCGCCGGCCATGACGAGCGCGGAATGCTGGAAGGGGACCAGATAGCTGTAGACGCCGTAGGTCAGGCCGCGCTTGGTCCGGATCTCCTCCATCAGGCGGGAACTGAAGCTGCCGGCGCCCAGCACGTAGTTCATGACGGTCGCGGCGAACCAGTCGGGATCGTCGCGCTTGATGCCGGGCTGGCTCATCAGCACGACGCTCTGCGGCTGCGGCCGGCGCACCAGCACCGTCTCGCCCGCTCCCTTGGGAGCGACGTCGGTCGGCGGCTTGACGGCGGCCTTAGCTGGCAGTTCGCCGAAGATGCGGTCGAGCACCGGGCCGAGCCGATCGGGAGCTATGTCGCCGGTGACGGCGACGGTCAGGTTGTCCTTGGCAAAACGCTGCCGGACGAAGGCCGCCATGTCGTCCCTGGTGATGGAGCCGACGCTTTCGACGGTGCCGCGCGCGCGCCTGCCATAGGGGTGGTCCGGGAACGCCGTTTCGTAGAGCGCGCGGCGGGCCAGGAAGTCCGGGTCGCCCTGGTCGCGGCGGATCTGGGACAGCACGCCGCGCCGCATCCGCTCGACCGCTTCCTCGTCGAACCGGGGCTGGGTCAGCGCCAGCCGCGCGAGATCGACCGCCTCGTCCTGGGTTTCGACCAGCGTATGGACGCCGCCGTAGAACCCGTCGGTCGTCGCGGTGAAGCTGACCGAGATCGAGTTGTCGGCCATGCGGCGCTGGAATTCCTCGCTGTCATAGGGGCCGGCGCCCTCGTCCAGCACGGTCGAGGTCAGGTTGGCAAGGCCTTCTTTGCCGGGCGGATCGGTTTCCACCCCGCCCTTGAAGAAGAACTTGATCGACAGCAGCGGAACCTTAGCGTCCTGCACCAGCCACGCTTCGATGCCGCCGGGGCTGACGACGCGCTTGATGTCAATGGCCGAGGCGGTGGAGGTCAATGCCGCCGATATCAGGCAGAAGACGGCCAGGAAGACCGGCAGGGACACGCGGCGCTGCATGCTCGTCGGATAGTTCATCGGATCAATCCCGAGGTTCCGGGCTGGGAGGCGGCGGGCTGAGGCTGGGCGGCATCGCCGGCTGCGGCTTCGCGCACGGGGGCCGGCAGCAGCAGGCCGGTGACCGGGTTGGTCTGGCCGAGCACGGCTTTGGCGGCGGCATTGACCTGCTCGACCGTCACGGAGGCGATCCGTTCCGGCCATTCCTCGACGTCCTCAATCGTGCGGCCGGTCGCAAGCGCCGTGCCGAAGCTCATGGCGGGCGCTTGCAGGCTGTCGCGGGCGAAGATCGCGTCGCGGCCCATCCGAATCTTGGCGGTCTCGACCTCTTCCGGCGTGACGCCTTCGGCGACGACCTTGTTCAACTGCTCGATCAGCGCCGCTTCCAGCTTGTCCATGTCGACGCCAGGATTGGGACTGACATAGGCGCCGAACACCGACATATCGAAGGCCTGCGGCGAATAGCCGGTGCCGGCGCCGGTGGCGAGCTGCTGTTCGACCACGAGGGATCGGTAGAGCCGGCTGGTGGCCCCGCCGCCGACGATCTCGCTCAGGACTTCCAGAGGATAGGCGTGCTTGGTATCGCCACGGTTGTAGCTGGGGGCTTGGTAGAGACGGCGCAGGCTGGGCTGGCGAACCTCGGCGTCGCGCAGGATCACGCGGCGCTCGGCGGCATAGGGCGGTTCCTCGACCCGCTGGCGGGCCGGCACGGAGCGCGGGGCGATCGGTCCGAAATACTTCTCCGCCAGCGGCTTCACCTGTTCGACGGTCACGTCGCCGGCGATCACCAGCACGGCGTTGTTGGGAGCGTACCAGCGCTGGTAGAACTCGTTGGCGTCGTCGCGGGTAAGCTGCCGGATCTCATGTTCCCAGCCGATTACCGGCGTGCCGTAGGGATGGTGGACGAAGAGCGCTGCCTGGACCAGTTCGGACAGCTTGTCGCCGGGCTCGTTCTCGGTCCGCTGGCGGCGTTCCTCGACGATGACGTCGCGCTCGGGGAGAAGCGTCTCGTCGGTCAGCTTGAGGTTGGCCATCCGGTCCGCCTCCATCCGCATGACCAGTTCCAGCCGGTCGGCGGCGACGTTCTGGAAATAGGCGGTGTAGTCCCAGGAGGTGAAGGCGTTGTCGCGGCCGCCGTTGCGGGCGACGATCCGGCTGAACTCGCCGGGCTTCAGCTCGTCCGTCGCCTTGAACATCAGGTGTTCGAGGAAATGGGCGATACCGGACTTGCCGGTCGTCTCGTCGGCGGCACCGACCTTGTACCAGACCATGTGGGTGATGACCGGCACCCGCTGGTTGGGCACGACGACGACCTGCATGCCGTTGCCGAGCGTGAAGGTCTCCGGGAAGAAGACGCCCTTGCGGAGCGACAGGGGCCGCTGCGTTTCGGTCTGTTGCTGCGACTGTTGCGGTTGCGGCGTCTGTGGTTTCGGCGTCTGCGCGAAGCCGGCGCCGGCGACCGAGGCCAGGAGGAGGGAGGCGAGAGCGGGCGCGGCGATCAGCCGGCGCAACGGAACGGGCACGGCAACACCTCACGGGCGAAACGGAAAGTGCGGCCTGCCGCGACGCTCACGTCGCGACAGGCGGGAGTGCCCAGCGAGCTGGGCACTGGAGTGCACAGTCAACTGGGCGTCCCTGCTTAAACGGCAAGTGCTTAGTTGAACAAGCCTTCCAGCGGAGCCTTTTTCCGGCGCTCGATGACCGGCGTGCTGCCTTCCGTCACCGGCTTGCCCAGCGCCGCGTTCTCGCGCAGGCGCTGCTGCTCTTCCTTGGCGTTGACGACGGTGCCGGGCGGGTCCTGCTTCTGCCAGAACAGCAGGCTGTCGATGAAGCCCGTGTCCTGGTTCGCCGCCGCCACGGCATCGCGGTTGACCGTGCTGCGGATGCCCGGCTGGACATCGACGGCGCCGGCTTGATTGAGGAAGGCGGATTCGCCTGATGTCGTCGGCTTGGCAGTGGTCGCCGCCTGCTGACGGGTCTGCGGCGTCGAGCCGAACACGGCAGATGCCGCCTGCTCACGGGTATCGGATTCCTGCGGGCGCGGAGCGCCGGGGACAGGAGGACGCAGCTTGTATTCCGGCGGCACCGCCAGCGGTGCGCGCGTCAGGACGGCGAACTCGTCGGGCGGCGCCCGATCCAGACCGAAGGTCTGGCGGGAGATGCCGCAACCGGAAAGCGCCAGTGCGCCCAGCGCCAGACAGACCAGCGGTGCCGCAAGCCGTCGGCCGCGTCGGTTGTGGCGGAATTGAAGAGTGCTGATCGCGTCCATTGCCGTTTCTCTTATATCCAGATCGAGTTGCTCTTCAGGTCCGGTTCCGCACGTCCCGGCCCTTTACCTAATCCTTGTCCGTCCCGTTCTTTTCCCCGGCCGTGTCCTGACCGCCGAACAGGCTGTCGATCACGATCAGGGCGACGCCGACCGAAATCCCGGTATCGGCGACGTTGAACGCGGGCCAGTGGTATCCCAGGACATGGAAGTCCAGGAAATCCGTCACGGCGCCGAACCGGAGCCGATCGACCACATTGCCCAGCGCACCGCCGATCACCATGCCGATCGACACGGCAAGGAAGGGACGATCCGCCTTGCGCAGCCATGAAAGCAGAAAAGCCACGATGCCCAGCGCAACTGCGGAGAGCACGTAGGGCATATATTCCGCCTCATGCCAGAACAGACTGAAACTTACACCCCTGTTCCATGCCATGACCAGATTGAAGTAGGAAGTGACTTCGATGACGCGGGGATTGGCGAGCATCCCGACGCCTTCGAGCATCCACCACTTCGACGCCTGATCCAGGATCATCACGATCAAGGCGACGATAAGGCCGAGACGGATCATCGAACGGGGCCGCGCCATCGATCCGGCCCCGTCGCGGCTTCCTCCGACCTTGGTTCCACCGCTCATTCGGCTGCCTCTGCGATGTGATCGACGGCATCAGCGCAGCGGACGCAGACCGTCGGATGCTCGGGGTCCTTGCCGACTTCAACCAGGACCCTCCAGCAGCGCTCGCACTTCTCGCCTTCGGCCAGAGCGGATATCACGCCGACTCCGGGCACGTCCTCAAGCGTGAAGGCGCCTTCCGGCACCGGCCCTTCCATCACGCGGATGTCCGACGTGATCGAGACCTCGGCCAGATCGACGCCGGCCAGGATCGCATGAACCTCCGGCGTGACGGTGACGACCGGCGACGCCTGGAGCGACGAGCCGATCCGCTTGGCCGACCGTTCCAGTTCCAGGGCACCGGTGACGACGCGGCGGACGTCGCGGACGACATCCCATTTGGCGGCCAGTTCCGGCGATGCCCACCCCTGGGGGATGTCAACAAATGTACGCAAATGGACGCTCGGGACCGGGCCGTCGGTGCCGTAGCGGCTGAGCCATGCTTCTTCCGTCGTGAAGCACAGCACGGGGGCCAGCCACGCGGTCAGGCAGGAGAACAGGTGGTCCAGCACGGTTCGGACCGAGCGGCGGGTGACCGAATCGGGCCGGTCGCAGTACAGGCTGTCCTTGCGGACATCGAAGTAGAAGGCCGACAGGTCTACGGCGCAGAAGTTATGGAGCGCAGTGAACAGGGCGTGAAAGTCGTAGTCGTCGATGCCCTTGCGGACGACGCCGTCAAGCTCGGTCAGGCGATGGAGCACCCAGCGCTCCAGTTCCGGCATTTCGGCGACATCGATCCGCTCCTCTTCCGAGAAGTCGGCGAGTGCGCCCAGCAGGTAGCGGAGCGTGTTGCGCAGACGGCGGTAGAGGTCGGCCTGCGACTTCAGAATTTCCGGCCCGATGCGCAGGTCTTCGGAATAGTCGGAACCGACGACCCAGAGCCGCAGGATATCGGCGCCGTACTTGTCCACGACCTCCTGCGGGGCCGTGACGTTCTTCAGCGACTTCGACATCTTGCGGCCCTGCTCGTCG
>DASQKT010000493.1:0-10322 GCA_035630415.1 Skermanella sp. | reverse complement strand
CCTCATTGAAACGTCTACGAAGTAAGCTTGCCCTTGATGATCTTGCAGACATCAAGCGTCAGTACGCACTCCCGGCATCCTCAAAAATGACGGGATGCCTGGGCATATCCCGATGTTCAGCTTTCCTAAGCCGGCACTGTCGGCACTGTCAACACAGCCTCCCACAGTCCCGCTCACCGCCAGTTCTGCATCATCGACTGCTCGTACATTGTGAGGAAGGCGCCCAAACCGTGGATCTCGTTGGTGATCCGGGGGCGCGCCAGATAATAGGCGAGATTGCCGACGCCCGTTCCGGTGCAGATGTTCAGAAGGTTGGTGCGGCCGTCGGTGCCGAGCGAGATCTGGGACAGGACGCCCTGCAAGCCCTTGCGCGCGGCGGCTGGTGCGGTACTGGTCGTGACGTAGCGGCGCTCCAGTGCCTTGGAGATGATGTAGACATACATGCAGGAGCACGACGTCTCCAGCCAGTTGCCGCTTACGGTCGCCTTGTCCACGACCTGATACCAGCGGCCGGTCGTGGAATCCTGGAAACGCAGGAAGGCGGCGACGAGGCCCTGCACCAGGGCGATCAACTGGCCCCGCTGGGGATGGTCGGTGTTCAGGACGTCCAGCACGTCGATCAGGGCCATGCCGTACCAGCCGATCGCGCGCCCCCAGAACTCGGGCGAGCGGCGGGTTGTGGGGTTGGCCCAGGGCGTGTCGCCCTGCTCGTCGTAGGCATGATAGAGCAGGCCGTTGGACGCGTGCTTCAGGTGGGTCGCATAGACCAGAAGCTGGTTCGCGGCCTCGTTGAAGGAGCTGGGAATGGCTCCATACATCTTGCCGTAGCGGGCCAGGAACGGTAGCGCCATGAAGGTGCCGTCCAGCCACAACTGACCGGTGAAGCTCGTCGTGTGCCAGAATCCTCCGTCGGAAGTTCGGGGATAGGTCTTGAGGGTGTTCTTGATCTTGTCCGCCGCCAGCCTGTACTTGTTCAGCCCGGTTTCACGGTGCAGGATCAGCAGCAGGTTGCCCGCCTGCATGGCGTCGAGCTGATTGATCGGGACGTCGATGTTGCCGTCGGCATCGACATGCCGGTCGACCCAGGCCGTCAGGTATTGCAGATACCGGCTGTCGCGGGTGCGCTGGTAGACCTGATACTGGCCGAGCAGATAATAGCCCCTGTAATAGGTCCAGGACCCGAAGGCAGTCGGATCGGGATTGCGCGCGATCGTCGAATCGACCAGGGCCTTCCCCCAGTCGGTCCCGTCGTTGACATCCAGCAGGTCGATGTTGGGCGCGCCGTTCGCGGTGTTCGACGTCAGCCGGACGGTGTTGGAGCCGGCATGAAGCGATGCCGTCAGGCTGCGGATCGCCCAGCGCGGCCAGCCGCCGGTGGGCAGGAACGAGAGCGCGGCATTGACGACGACCCCGTTGACCCGCACCGTCATCGGCCGGTTGACATCGGTGCCATTGGCGAAGCGCACGGCCAGCGTCGCGGTAACTGCCTTCGGCACGGTCACCAGCCATTCCACATAGCTGCCGGCTTCCTGGAAAGTGTTGACGTAGGCGGTGCCGGAGAAGCCGGTATGGATGGATTCAAGGGCTCCCCGGAAGATCGTGGCGGTTTCGGCCTGATAGGTCGTCGTCGCCGCGCGAGCCGGGGAGGCTAGGAACGGTGCTCCGAAGAAACTGAAGGCGGCCCCAAGTGCCGTGGAGCCGCCCACCGTCTTCAGGAACCCGCGGCGAGGGATGCCAGGCGTCGTCGAATGCGAGCGGTCCATGGCATTCCTCCTCGAAGGTTGCTGAAAACCAGCAATGATCCGGACATTTTAAAGGGATTGTAGGGCCGTGGCTGGAGATCTGTCGCTGTCTCTACGGGTGCATGACGTTGGTACACGGGAGGCCGGTTCGCCCCGCCTCCCGATGCCTCTGGAGGTTGATCGGCACCGATCCTTGGAGCATGCTCAATCGAAGGCTTGAGAATTCTGCCAAAAAACACCGGCGGCGACGCTTTCGCCGGTCAAAATGAAGGGGAGGAAAAAATGGCGGCTGTTCATCGGTCAGGCCTGGGGTCGGCCCTGGGTGCCCTGCTCGCTCTCGGTTGCATCGCAAGTTCACCGGCATATGCCGCTGATCTTATCGTCTCCGCGAACGACGGGAAATATGTCCGGGTCGAAGGAAAGTCGACATACCCGCAGCCGGCGCCATCCGACAGCCTCGCGATCCTGGACGCATCCCAGTCCCCGCCGACGCTGAAGGCGGTCGTCGAGGGGATCGAACACACCATTTCCGGCCCGCCGCAGGCTGTCGCGATTACGCCGGACGGCAAGCTGGCGGTCATCGGAGCGCCGAGCCGATATGACTACGATGCGAAGAAGGAGAGTTTTGGGACCTACCTTCAGATCGTCGACCTTGAGGCGTCGCCGCCGAAGCTGACCGGCAAGGTCGAGATCGGCGCTCATCCGAATGGTTTGGCCATCAACCCTGAGGGAACGCTGCTGCTCGCGGCTGCGACCGACGGCACGGTAAAGGTCGTGTCGATCTCCGGCAAGGATCTGAAGCTTGCCGACACGATCAAGGTCGGGGAAAAGAGGCTGTCCGGAGCTTCGTTCACGCATGACGGCAAGGCGGCACTCGTTGCGCTACGCGACGAGGGTGGCTTGGCCGTTCTCGAAGTGGATGGTCAAACCGTTAAGCTGACCAACGAGCGGATCTCAACGGGCATCGGCCCCTACAACATCGACGTTTCGAGCGATGGCAAATGGGCTGCGGTCGGTAATGCCGGCCTTGGTGGACTGATGGGACGGACCTCGCCGGGCGACGCCGATCTGGTAACCCTGATCGATGTTTCGAAACGGCCGTTCCGTGCGATCCAGCACCTGACCGTGCCTGCCGTACCGGAAGGTGTGGCCCTTTCTCCGGACGGCAAGTGGCTTGTCGCCCAATGCATGAACGGCTCCAACCTGACTCCGAGCGATCCGGGTCCAGGCCGGCAGAAGCTGGGAAAAGTGGTCCTGTTTTCCCTCGGCGACGATGGCGCCACGAAGGCGGGCGAACTGCCGGGAGGGGAAGCGGCCCAGGGTATCGTCTTCGCCGGAGATAGCCGAACCATTCTGGTCCAGTTCGACGTGGAGAAGGCGCTTGCGGTTTATCAGGTTCGAGACGGCAAGCTGGCGGACACGGAAGCCCGCATCAAGCTTGACGCCGGACCTGTCTCTATCAGGACGATGCCCCGCTGACTGCTTAAGCCGGCCGCTAGCCCCCCATTTCGGGGACCGGCGTCTTGACCGGTTCTCCGGCGAGAAAGGCTTCGATATTGGCGGCGACGAGGCTTTGCATGGCCTCATGCGCATCGAGTGTGCCGCCGCCGATATGCGGAGTCAGCACGACCTGAGGGATCGCCTTGAGCGTCTCCGGGACCAAGGGTTCGTGTTCGTAGACGTCGAGCCCGACACTGCCTAGTTCGCCGGATTGCAGCAACGCGATCATCGCCTCCTGGTCGATGATGGACCCGCGTGCGATGTTTACGATTATACCTTCCGAGCCTAAACGCTTCATCACGGCACGGCTCACCGAATGGCGGTTGCTGGCATCGGCCCGTGCGGCGATCATCAGGATATCCGCCCAGTCGGCGAGTGATTCCAGCGTCTCGTGGAAGGCGTAAGGCACCTCCGGCTTGCGCGAGCGGTTGTGATAGGCGACCTCCGCCTCGAAGGCGGCGGCGCGCTCCGCGATCTTGCGTCCGATGGCGCCAAAGCCGAAAACGCCGATCCTGCGACCGGTCAGTCCGCGAACCAGTGGCATGCGCGCCGCCGAATTGCCGCTCCACAGCCCATCGCGCACGAACCGGTCGGCCATGACGATGCGGCGGTTTGCGGCCAGCAGCAGGGCCATGGCATGGTCGGCTACCGCCGGGGCATTGGCAGCAGGACTGTGGGTGACCATGATGCCGCGCTCGCGGGCCGCGTCGAGATCGACTCCTTCGTAACCGGTGCCGTAGCAGCAGATCAGACCAAGATCGGGCAGGCGATCCATCACCCCGGCGTCGGTCTTCAAGGTCCCCATTGTAAGAAGCACCCGCACCTCGCGAGCCTCTACGATTGAAAGACTTGCGCCGACCGGCGGGTCGAACGGTCCGATGAGTTTGATGGCGGGATCGATCTTGCTGCGAAGATCGGCGGGAAACGAGGCGGCTTGGAGGATCGTGGCGCTCATGCCGTCCAGGTTAGCCGATGACCGGGTTGGGCACAACGAGGTCGCCTCAAACGGTACCGCCATGCGTTCCGCTGTATGCGTTGACACCGGGAGACTTCCAGCCGCGCGGCGGTTCCATCGGTCTGTAGACCTCAACTAGCAGAGGATGACAGGCGGCGGTGTCGCTGGAATGCTCGGCGCTGCAATCGCCGCCCGGACATGCGGACAGGGCACCGAGGAGGTCGATCTCGGCGAAGAACTCGAGGAAGTCGCCCGGCCTTACCGGGCTTGCCTTCATGAAGTACTGCCCCGTGTCGCGGGTGAACCCGGTACACATGAAGACGTTCAGCACGTCATGCACCGCCGGCTCGACGCTCTCGCGCGGACGGTCCAGCCGGTCGGCAAGTGCGCGGGTCAGGTTCGAGTGGCAGCAGTGATGGTAATCTCCGCCGGCGAGAAGCCGATGGGTATAAGGGTCGCATCGCGTTCCGATCACGTCATGCACCGATCCGCCCCACTCGTCGAAACCATACCAGTCGAGGGTATCTTCCGTGATCGTCGCCATCGGCCGCAGATACGGGAGCGACGACCACAGCCGGTCTCCGGTTGAAAGATGCGTGCCGTGAAGTGCCCGCGTCTTGCCCGAGAAGAAGCGTTCCTGAAGATTGCCCGCCGACCAGAGATTGAGGTCTCCGACCTGCGGACCGTCGATGCTGACGATCCTGAAGAAGCATCCTGCCGGAACGTCGAAGCATCGTGCCTCTCGCGGCGGAACGACGATTTCCGACAGTTTTTCCCAATTTCTCCGCGCGGCGCGATAGGAGGCCAGATCCGGCTGAACCAGGCTGTCCACCGGATAGCAGATCACGGGCCGGACCTTCCGGCGTTCGCTAGCATCGCCGGGTTTTGGATGCTCGGGCTGTTCAAGCTTCATCAAGGCTCTCCAGGTTCCTGAGTCTGGTCTGTTTGCTGCACGTCAGATGCTCCGGATGCCACATGCTATGCCGGTAGTACCCGGATAAACAGGCATGAAATATTGGTCGGCGACCGGTGCCGCAAGCCGACGTTCGAACCGAAACCGCGAGCACATCGCCCACGATTCAAGCACGTACAATATTTGTGCGGTTACTCCGTCAAACCCCCTGATCATCTGCCCAAATTGGTGCATCCGGCAAATAGACTGAGATTGTCGTGCTCGCGTGCTGTTGAGGAATCATGCCTATCTGCTTGGGAGCAGGACCATGACGCTTCGGTTACGGGAACTGCCGGATGATTGGTCAACATCAAAGGCCTGCCCATCGGCTTCCAGATCGCGGGAGCGGCCTTCGACTAGGCCAGCGTGTCAGGACGGCGGCCGTCGTGGAACAGACGGTCGAGACGCGCTTTTGCTTCCGAGCCTGTATCGGGATGTTTGTCTGGAGTATGGAGGCTTTACCGGCACTATCGGTAGAGTGAACCTCTGCGGCAGGGTGCCTTGGTTTCATGCCGCGAGGAAGAACGATGAGCACTTCGAACACCCCGGCCGATTCCGGCAGCTGGACTGCCGGTCGCTATGAGGCCATCGATCTGCCCGCCTATCTGGCGCGCACCGGTTACGCCGGCCCTCTACGGCCGACGCCGGACGTGCTGGCGGCTCTTGTCGAGCGGCATATGGCGGCAATCCCGTTCGAAGCGCTCGACGTGATGCTCGGCCGCGGCATCGACCTAAGCCCCGCGTCCATCGACCGGAAGCTGCTTGGTGGACAACGCGGCGGCTATTGCTTCGAACACGCCAGCCTTCTGCGCCGGGCGCTTGTCGCGATCGGCTTTCCGGTGGAACGCCTCCTCGCCCGTGTCCGGGTTCGTGAACCCCAGGATGGATCGGCTCCGCCCGCCACCCACGCTTCCCTCAAGGTCGAGGCCGATGGACGCTTCTGGCTTGCCGATGTCGGCTTCGGCGGCTTCATACCCAACATGCCGCTCGCATGGGAAATGGGGACGGCCCAGAAAACGCGGTTCGGCGTCTTCAGGCTCCGGGAAACCGCCGATGGCTGGCAGGTCGAGACGCAGGACGGCGATGACTGGATGCCGCTGTACGAGATCCTCGGATTCCACTGGCAGAACGTGGATTTCGACGTCGCCAACCATTACGTGGCGCATCACCCGTCTTCACACTTCCGCAGCACTCTGATCGCTGCCCGGACCGAGGTCGAGACCCGGTATACCCTGGCAGCAAACAAACTGACGGTTCACCGATCCAATGGGACCCGCGAGACACGCGTCCTCGATGCCGACGGGATCGAGGACGCACTCGGCTCGGTCTTCGGACTGCCCGTCGAACCGGAATGGCGACCGCTGGTCGAAAGGGCGGCGCGGCCGGATTGAGCGCGTCGCCTCTCAGGGACGCGGCGGGGTCCGTTCCACGTCGCGGTTGCTCGTCGCCTGATCCCGCGCATCGGGAGCGCGTCCGGCATCGTGTTGCTGAAGGACGGCATCGACCGCTCCGGGGTGAAGCGCCAGCGCCTGGGACAGCAGCCGGTCCGCCTCCTCGATATTACCCCGAGCCTGCTCATGAAGGCCCTGCTCCGCCATCGTCCGGGCACGCGACGCGGCGTCGTCGGACTGGCTGTCGCCAACGCCATCATTCTGCTGGGTGTCGTTCATGTTTTCCTCCACTGGCGGAACAACACCGGACACAGCCGACCGTTCCCCCCTGCTACCCCGCCCCGGCACCGGTTCCGACGCCGAACCGGCGGCGGTAGTCTCCAGGGGAAAGGCCGGTCACCTTGACGAACACCTTGCGGAAGGCGCCTGGGTCTTCGTAACCGACCTCCCAGGCGATCCGCTCGACGGACTGACCGGTCAGTTCCAGCATCTCGCGCGCCTTGCCGACGCGCAGGTGCTGGCAGTACTCCGTCGGCTTCAACCCCGTCGCCTTGCGGAAGCGGCGCAGGAAGGTCCGTTCCTCCAGCCCCGCCAGAGTGGCCATGGCGCCCAAGGTCACTCCCCGCGCGCCCTGGTCCTGAAGCCAGTGCTGGACCTTCAGCACCGCGTCGTCGCCGTGGCGCAGCTTGGGTGAAAAGCTGCTGTAGTAGCGCTGCTCCCGTCCCGGCGGATCGACCAGCAGGAAACGTGCCGTTTCGATCATCACGGCTGGACCGAGCAGCCGGTCGACCAGCCTCAGGCCCAAGTCGGTCCAGGCCATCACGCCGCCCGCCGTGATGATATCGCCGTCGTCGACGATCAGCTTTTCCGCGTCCACCGTCAGGTCCGGAAAGCGTTCGCCGAGCGCTCCCGCCTGGGACCAGTGCGTCGTCACCACCCGGCCCTTGAGCAGACCGGTTTCGGCAAGCAGGTACGCACCCATGCAGACCGATGCCAGCGTCGCTCCTTCCGCATGCCGCTCAGCCAGCCAATGGGCCAGACGAGCCGTCACGTTGGGCGGCGGAAGTCCGGTCAGACTGGGCGGCGCCACGATGACGCCGGGTTTGCCGAGCAGATCCGGATGCGTATCGAAGACCCGGCCGATGACTTCCGCTTCCCTGTCGGGCTGCCAGTGGCTGACCCGGATGGCAGGCGGCCCCGCCGGCCCCGCAACCGCCCCCGCAACCGCCCCCGCAACCGCCCCCGCGTTGCGGTTGGCGACCTGGAACAGGTCGGTCAATCCATGAACGGCGGCGAGCTGCGCACCGGGATAGATCAGCAGGCCGATCTCGGCCGGACCGTCATCGGGAGCCATCTTCGGCGATCCTTGAATATCATTTGTCAGTTTCGGCCCGGACAATGTCAGTTCCGCCAATCGGCACCTTGCTCCGTCAGGCATAAAGTGTCCAGCGAAAGGCAAGGGCCTTCGACATCGCAAGCAAGAGGACCAGGAACATGACCAGGAAAGCGCTGATCGTCGTCGATATCCAGAACGACTATTTCCCCGGTGGAAAATGGCCGCTGGCCGGCGCCGACGCGGCCGCCGACAATGCCGCGAAGGTCGTCGCGTCGGCACGGGCGGCAGGCGACCTCGTGGTCCACATCCGCCATGAGTTCACCAGTGCGGACGCTCCCTTCTTCATCGCCGGCTCCGAAGGCGCCTGGATACACCCGAAGGTACTGAACCGGCCGGACGAACAGGTCGTGCTCAAGCACTACGTCAACTCCTTCCGCGAAACCGACCTCAAGCAGATACTGGACGCCAAGGGTATTGAGGAACTCACGGTCGTCGGCAGCATGAGCCACATGTGCATCGACGGCATAACCCGCGCCGCCGGCGATTTCGGCTACAAGGTGACGGTCGTCCACGACGCCTGTGCTTCCCGCGACCTTGAATTCGACGGCGTCCTGGTGCCGGCGGCCCATGTCCACGCCGCCTTCATGGCAGCTCTCGGCTTCGCCTATGCGACCGTCGTTTCCACCGACGACTATGTCGGCGCGCTCGCGCGGTGATTCCACCCTGGCTCCGGCCGCCAGGCGCCATCCGATGGGTTGGGTATGGCCGTGGTGCGGCCGATGGCTTCAAGCCTCGACGGTGAGATGGTGATCGAACCGGTTGTACCCGCCGGAACTTGCATAAACATAAGGTTTCCCGCGCTGGAAGGAACTTACACGGGTCGTTGACGATGCCGTTCGGCTCCGCGCGGGGCCTTGCTGACCGGGTTCGAAGACCGCATACCGATCAGATCCAACGGATTTATCTTCAATTTTCCTTCCAAGGATAATGCCCCTCTACGATGACGTGAAGCCAGAATTGTTCAGGTTCAAAAGCCTCTGGATACTTCAGGCATCACTATCTGAAGCTGTTATCTTACAGGTTATACCAAGACAGACCCGTTTTAGCACTTCATCATAAAACGCAGTCATCATAACATGAAATTTAGTTAATCATTTTCACTGGTTTCTGGGTGCAAGCATCTCGGCATGATGATGGTATGACTGAGGGGCAATCAGCACCCTGACCTATCCCGCCGGGTCATCGCCGCTTGTAGACGGTGATCCCGTCAGGATGAAGTTCAGGGGATAAGAATGACAGCAGAAGCTGCTTCCACGATAGGTTTGGTCTCCAACCAATCCACGCTCGGGCAAAAATTCCGGTCCCGTCGCAGCGCTCATATCCGGCAGCTGATCGATACCATCCATTCGGAAAAAGGCTCCTGCCGCATCATGGACCTCGGCGGCACCGAAGATTACTGGCGCCTTTTCGAACCCTCATATCTGAAATCGAGGAATGTCAGCATCGATCTGGTAAACCCCCTGCCATCGGGCACGACATCCGGAATTTTCACTTATCTTCAGGCCGATGCATGCCATGTCGCTCAGGCTGCCGACAACAGCTACGACCTTGTTCACTCGAACTCCACCATCGAACATGTCGGTGACTGGGCACGCATGAAAGCCTTCGCAGTGGAAGTCAGACGGCTGGCGCCCCGTTACTATACTCAAACTCCTTATTTCTGGTTCCCGTACGAACCGCACTTCCGTCTTCCCTTCTTCCATTGGCTGCCCCGGTCCGCACGTGTCCACTTGCAGCACCAGTTCACGCTCGGCCATCGGGAGAGGCGTACGACGATAGATGAAGCCGTCCAGTCGATCGAGGAAGTCAGGCTGCTCGACTTGGCTCAGTTCCGGTTCCTGTTTCCGGATGCTAAGATAATAAGGGAACGGGTATTCCCGTTCACGAAGTCGCTGATCGCCATCAAGAGCAGACCTGACCCTTGAAGCTGGTCGAATGTGGGCGATTGCACCCGTGAAACGTTCGACCAAGGGGACATGATCGAGTGACGTTGAGCCGCCGCCGCTTGATCGCCTGCCTGGGAGCCCATGCCGGCATGGCCGTCGCGGCGTGTTCTCCGACCTATGGCATTCCGCCCGCGCACGCGGAAAGCTCCTTGCAGCCCCTGAAGTCGGCGGCTCAGCTCCGGGGGCGTCGGTTCGGCGCAGCGGTGGCGACGAAATACCTCAACGAGGACGTCTCCTTCCGCAACCTTGTGCTGAGGGAATGCGACATCATCGTCCCGGAATGGGAGATGAAATGGTACTACGTGGAGAAGCAACCCGGTCTCTACGATTATTCCGCATGCGATGAACTTGCCGCCTTCGCCGAGGCCAATGGCAAGGAGCTTCGCGGTACCACGGTTATCTGGCACATGGGGTTGCCGGACTGGGCGAAGGACAGGCTC
>DASQKT010000492.1:0-3093 GCA_035630415.1 Skermanella sp. | reverse complement strand
CTTCGGGGCGACGAGGACGCGGTCTGTCTGGGCGACATGATGGCGGAACTGGTCGATGAGATGGCGCGGCGCGGGTTCGATCCGGAAACGGCCACCTTCGCCATCGACCGGCAGTGACCGGGTGCGGGCAGGAGGGAGTGGGGCAGTGTCGAGGATGGCCGGGGTTTCCTGCTATCTTCGGCCTCCGCTTCAATCAACATACTGCATACCGGGGAATTCGCGACCACTTCCCGCGTCGATCCCTCCCGCTGCCGGGGTGCCAGACAGTCGTGAGCCGTCGCCGAATTGCTCAGTTGCCGGGAACTCGGACGCGTGAAAGCCGCTGCCGTGCTTATTGGGCGCTTGCTAGAGCGAGTCGAGCGTTCGGGAGAATTCGGCTAAATGCCTGATTTGGAATGGTTGGGGGACTAGGATTCGAACCTAGGCTGGCGGAGTCAGAGTCCGCTGTCCTACCACTAGACGATCCCCCATCAAGCTGTCGCTACACCGTATCTGGTGTCGCTCCGTGCTTGGGAGCCGCCTTATAGCAAAGGGTTAGCGGACTGGAAAGCCCTTTCTGAAGATTTTTTTGCACTCATCCATCCGTCGGGTGCTGCATCGGCTAAAGGCATCCTTTCATCCCTGGGGTGGCTTAGGTTACCATTCCATGTCCGGGACAGCCCTTCGGTTGTTCGGTCGGGCTTTTGAGGGCGATGTGAACATCGATTTGGGGATCGATCGGCGGGGAATGGCGGCGGGCATGCGCCCGGCTTCGTACATGCGTCCGGTGTTCGCCGCCCTCGACCTCGGGACCAATAATTGCCGGCTGCTGGTGGCGCGCCCGCAGATGGGCGGCGGGTTCCGCGTCATCGATGCGTTTTCCAGGATCGTGCGGCTGGGCGAGGGCGTCAGCCGGTCGCGCCGGCTGTCGGACGCCGCCATGGAGCGGTCGGTCGCGGCCCTGCGGATCTGCGCCGCCAAGCTGGAGCGGCGCGGAGTCACCGCCGTCCGGGCGGTCGCGACCGAGGCTTGCCGGCGGGCTGAGAACTGCGACGAGTTCATCGATCTGGTGGAGCGGGAAACCGGTATCGCGCTGGACATCATCTCGACCCATGAGGAAGCCCGGCTGGCGCTGGCGGGGTGCGCTCCGCTGCTCGACCCCGCCGTGCGCGGCGCGCTGGTGTTCGATATCGGCGGCGGATCGACCGAGCTGATGTGGCTGGAGCTGGGGTCGGGCGGGCGGACCCGGATGATCGACCAGATCTCGGTGCCGCAGGGCGTGGTCGGGTTGACCGAGTCCTATGGCGGCGACCGGGTTTCGGCCGCGACATATGTCCGCATGGTCGATGAGATCTCGGCGGCGCTGGCGGCGTTCGAGGCGCGGAACGGCATCCAGCGGGCAGTCGAGCGGGGCGAGGTCCAGATGCTCGGCACCTCCGGCACGGTCACGACTCTGGCGGGGATTCACTTAGGACTGCAACGGTACGAGCGGTCCATCGTCGATGGCAGCTATCTTCAGATCGACCACGCGCGGGCCGTCAGCCGGCGGCTGCTGGAACTGGATTTCGCCGGTCGCGCCGCGTATCCGTGCATCGGGCGGGAGCGGGCCGATCTGGTGGTCGCGGGCTGCGCCGTGCTGGAGGCGATCTGCGACACCTGGCCGGTAACGCGGCTGCGGATTGCGGATCGGGGATTGCGGGAAGGCATCTTGGTGGATTTGATAGCCGCCAACGGGGTATGAACGGCGAATTGCCGCGCGAAAACGGCCAGCTATTGCTATATCAGACATTATGACCAGCAAATCATCCGGACCGAACACCCCCAGCGGCCGTAACTTCGGCGTGCGCGTCAAGACCGCCAAGAAGCGGTCTCTATCGTCTACGATCTGGCTTCAGCGCCAGCTCAACGACCCCTATGTCGTGGAGGCGCAGAAGCGCGGCTATCGCAGCCGGGCCGCTTTCAAGCTGCTCCAGTTGGACGACAAGTTCAGGCTGCTGGGGCCGGGCAAGCGCGTGGTCGATCTGGGGGCTGCTCCCGGCGGCTGGACGCAGGTGGCGGTCGAGCGGGTCAAGCCGCAAGCGGGCAAGGGCAAGGTCGTCGGGCTGGACATTTTGGAGATGGAACCGGTCGAGGGCGCCATCACCTTCCAATGCGATTTCAACGACGACAACGCGCCGGACCGGCTGCGGGAGGCGCTGGACGGACCGGCCGATATCGTGCTGAGCGACATGGCCGCTCCGGCGACCGGGCATCCTCAGACCGACCATATCCGGATCATGGGGCTGGCGGAGCTGGCCTACGACTTCGCGGCGCAGGTGCTGTCTCCGGGAGGGGCGTTCATCGCCAAGGTGTTCCAGGGCGGTACCGAACGCGAGTTGCTGGACCGGCTGAAGAAGGATTTCTCGTCGGTCAAGCACGCCAAGCCGCCGGCAAGCCGGGCGGATTCGGCGGAGACTTACGTCGTAGCGGTCGGGTTCCGGGGCGGTTCTCCGGCAACGCGCAATGCCAGGGCCGCTAACGCCGACGCCGAGGAGTAGGGAGCACAAGCGCGTGAGCGGCGGCGCTGCGGACGGGCTGATATATCTCGACCACATGGCGTCCACGCCGCTCGATCCTGCGGTGCTGGAGGAAATGCTGCCGTGGATGACGGTGGCGGGCGCCGGCAATCCGCACGCCGCCGGGCATCGGCGCGGCTGGCGGGCTGCCGAGGCGATCGAACGGGCGCGCGGTGACGTCGCTGCCCTGATCGGCGCCAAGCCTGGGGAGATCCTGTTCACGTCGGGCGCTACCGAGGCCAATGCGCTGGCGCTGCTGGGTGGCGTGCCGGAGGGATGGCCTGTCCTGTGCTCCGCCGTCGAGCATCCGAGCGTGCTGGCCTGCGTTGGAGAACTGGCGCGGCGCGGGCATGCGACGAAGGCGTTGCCGGTCGATGGAGCGGGCAGGGTCGATCCGGATGTGCTGCGGATCGACGGGCCGACGCTGGTTTCCGTGATGGCGGCGAACAACGAGGTCGGCACGATCCAGCCGGTCGCCGAACTGGCGAGGCGCTGCCGCGAGCGGGGCGGGCTGTTCCACACCGATGCGGTCCAGGCGCTTTCCACCGTCGCGGTCGAT
>DASQKT010000491.1:0-9884 GCA_035630415.1 Skermanella sp. | reverse complement strand
CGATCAGGTGGTTGTCCTTGATCAGCACGGCGTCGTCTAGGCCGAAACGGTGGTTGCTGCCGCCGCCGAGACGCACCGCCTCCTTCTCCAGCGCGCGGAGGCCGGGCGTGGTCTTGCGGGTGCAGGTGATACGCGCCTTGCAGCCCTCTACCGTCTGGACGAGCGCGCGCGTGGCGGTCGCGATGCCGCACAGGCGACCTAGCAGGTTGAGAGCGGTACGTTCCGCCGACAGGATCGGTCGGGCAAGACCGGACACCACCGCCAGGGTATCGCCGGGCGAAACGTCGCTGCCGTCTGAAATCAGCGTCTCGATGGTCAGGCCGGGATCGAGCAGGCGGAAAGCCGACAATGATACCGCCAGCCCCGCCACCCGGCCGGGATGACGGGCGACGAAGCGGGCGCGGACCGTGGCGTCGGCCGGGACCACCGTATCGGTCGTCAGGTCTCCCGCGCGGCCGAGGTCTTCCAGCAGGGCGGCGCGGACCAGCGGTTCATAAACCAGCGGGTACGGCATGGCGGGCTTCCTTCACGGGTTGCTGCGGAACGCGCAGGGCGTCGAAATCGCGCAGGCTGATGAAACGGCGGTGTTGCCAAGCGGGCAAGGCGGCGGGGAAATCGGAGCGGTAATGGGCGCCCCGGCTCTCCTCCCGCTGGGAGGCGGCGCGGGTTATCAGGACGGCACTCAGGAGCAGGTTGCGCAGTTCGCCCCAGGCGACGGTGTCGTGGAAGGACGCCGATCCCTGTGCTTTCAAGCCAGTGCGTTCCGCTTCCAGCCCGGCCAGGAGCTTCAGGGCACGGTCCAGTCCTGGGGCATCCCGTGACAGGCCGACATGGTCGTACATCGCGCGGCGGACGCTTCCGCGCAGTGCTGCAATGGCCTCCCCGCTGTTGCCCGGAACAGAGGGTATCGCCGGGATCGCGATGGGAGGACGTTTACTCCCCGCACCCGCGACAGCGATGGCGCGAGCGACCCGGTCGCCGAACACCAGCGCTTCGAGCAGCGAGTTGCTGGCGAGGCGGTTGGCGCCGTGGACGCCCGTGTTCGCGACCTCGCCGCAGGCCCACAACCCGTCGATGCTGGTGTGTCCGTCGGCATCTGTGACGACGCCGCCCATGTGGTAGTGCGCTGCGGGCGCTATCGGCACCGGCTCCCGCGTCGGATCGATGCCGGCTTGGGCGCAGAGGTCCAGCACCGTCGGGAAATGCCCGGCATCCTCGGCAAGGGCGGCGCGCATGTCGAGCGTGACCCGCTCTCCCGCAGCGACCCGGCGCCAGACAGCACGGGCGACGACATCGCGCGGCGCCAGTTCGGCATCGGGGTGCTCCGCCGGCATGAAGCGCCGGCCCTGGCCGTCGAGCATGACCGCCCCTGCCCCGCGCAGGGCCTCCGTCAACAGCGGCAGCGGCTTGCCGGACCCGTCATCCACCGCCAGCGCCGTCGGGTGGAACTGGACGAACTCCAAGTCCCCCAGGGCGGCCCCAGCCCGCGCCGCCATCGCGAGGCCGTCCCCGGTGTTTTCCGCCGGATTGGTGGTATGGAGAAAAACGCTTCCCACGCCGCCGGTCGCCAGCACCACATGGCTGGCGCGATGGAAGATCCAGCCGTCCTCGGCGTGACAGGCCAGCACGCCGTGAACCCGCCCGTCGCGGACGATCAGATCAACGGCGAACGCCTGGGTCATCACCGTGATCGAACCGGTGCGGCGGACAAGGTCGGCGAACTCGTGGGTCAGGATGCGGCCGGTGGCGTCGCCCCCGGCATGGACGATACGCGCCCGCCCGTGGGCCGCTTCACGGCCAAGCATCGGCGTACCGTCGGCATCGCGGTCGAAGGCCGACCCCGAGGCGAGCAGCCGACGGATCTGGTCGGCGCCTTCCGCCGCTAGCAGCCGGGCCATCAGGGCATCGGTGATCCCTGCGCCCGCCGCGACGGTGTCGGCGGCATGGTCGCCCGGATCGTCGTCCGGGCCGATCGCGGCGGCCACTCCGCCCTGCGCATAGGGGCTGGAGCCGCCGGGCAGGTCCGGCGTCTTGGTCAGCAGGGTCACCGGTCGCGGCGACAAGCGCAGGGCGGTGGTCAGGCCGGCCATCCCGGAGCCGATGACCACGATCCCGGCATCCCGGACGGCAGGCATTCCACCTGCCGTTCCTTCATTCGTGTGCTTCATGGCATTTGCTTCCCGGCTGCGGCCTTTTCAGCGGCCAACGGCGATCATCCGTTCCACGGCAAGCCGCGCCCGGCCGGCTATGGCCGGATCGATCTCGACGCGCGGCTCCAGTGTGGTGAGGCTTTCCAGGATGTTGGCGAGCGAGATCCGCTTCATATGCGGGCAGAGGTTGCACGGGCGGATGAACTCGACGTCCGGCAAGCTGGTCGCGACGTTGTCGCTCATCGAGCACTCGGTCACCATCAGCACGCGGGCCGGGCGCTTGTCGCCCACGTAATCGATCATCTGGGCGGTCGAGCCGACGAAGTCGGACGCCTCCAGTACGTCGGGTGGGCATTCCGGATGGGCGATGATGGTGATGCCGTCGAACCGCGCGCGGTATTCCCTGAGCTGATCGCCGGTAAAACGCTCGTGGACCTCGCAGTGGCCCTTCCAGGCGATGATCTCGACCTTGGTCTGCGTCGCGACATATTTTGCCAGATATTCGTCCGGCAGGAACAGCACGCGATCGACGCCAAGGCTCTCCACGACCTGCACCGCATTGCCGGAGGTGCAGCAGATGTCGGTTTCCGCCTTCACCTCGGCCGACGTGTTGACATAGGTCACCACCGGCACGCCGGGGTACTTCTGCTTGAGCAGGCGGATGTCGGCGCCCGTGATGCTGTCGGCCAGCGAGCAACCGGCCGACAGGCTCGGGATCAGCACGACTTTTTCCGGGTTCAGCAGCTTGGCGGTTTCCGCCATGAAATGGACGCCCGCCATCACGATCACGTCGGCATCGGTGCTCGCCGCCTGCCGGGCCAGCGCCAGACTGTCGCCGACGATGTCGGCGACGCCGTGGAAGATTTCCGGTGTCTGGTAATTATGAGCCAGGATGACGGCATTGCGCTCGCGTTTCAGCGTGTTGATCGCGTGGATCAGGGGAGCGTGAAACGGCCATTCGACCGCAGGAACGACCCGGCTCATCCGTTCGTAGATGGAGGCGGTCGCTTCGGCAACGGCGGGCGTATAGGCGAGGTCGGCGGCTGCGGACATTGGCTGGTTCCAGGATGGCTTGTTTCAGGGCTTTGCTGAATGCCTTTCTGCTCTACCTGAGCACATTCTATTTATGTTCGCAACGAGTATATTAAAATATACTCTTTGTGAGTATATTTGGCGCCGAAGAAAGCGCGGAGAACAGGGTCCTCCGCGCCAATCCTCAGCCTGCTATCAGAAACCCTGCGCTTGTGCCTGCGCCATCGCCAATCCACCACCCGCGACGAAGACGTTGAGCGGAAGTGCAGCCAGTGCGCCATCGTCTCGGGTCATCAAGACCATGAAGGTGCCGGCGCCAGAGCCGCGTCCGATCCGTACGACCAGATCTTCCACAGGGGAGCCGGCGACATCGACCGACGCCACCACATCCAGGCTCCACCGGGCGTCGCCATGCGCAACATCGATCCTGCGGTCGGTTACGGCAAAGCTGTCGGCCGGCATGTTCGCCAGACGGCGCGTCTTGCCGGCCCAAGCCGGGGCAAGAGCATTCAGCGTCGCGGGGTCCAGGCGGTCGGCCACGGCGCGAGCCAGACTGGCCTGCGGCGCTATATGCTCCTCCGGCGTCCGGGAATTGTGGAGCAGACGCATGATCGAGCATTCCTGATAGTGGGACGCCAGCGGATGATCGATCAAGCCGCGCCCGCGCGCATCGCGCCCGGTCAGTGCCACATAACCCGTGCAGTTGTCGGCTTTGAAGCGGCCTTCGGGGGTCTCGATCTCGATCACCGGCCGCTTTTCCGCCATCGTCTCCGCATAACGAGACAACTTGTCGCGCAGGCTGGGGTCCAGAACGCCCGCGAGCCTCGCCCGCATCGGGTCCTCTTCCGCCGGAGCGGTCGAACCGACGGTCGCGATGACGAACAGGACCAGCAGGAATACACCGGCGGCGATGAGGCGGAACACCGGTACGGAAGGGTCGATATCGGAGAATGAAGGCGATGGGCGCATGATCGGCCTTGGTTCCAGGAACGGGCCAGCATCATCGACACCAGCCATGTTGCATTGCAGCATAAGCATTGCCTGAAATCCAGGCGCGATGCCATGCGCCAAGGCGCCACATGCCATGCGGTGTCGTGGGATCATGCGCCAATGCCGGCACCCGGAACTTTAAAGCAGTTTCATAATAGCGGCGCCGGAGTTGGGGGAGCCACGATGGCGGCCTCTTCCATCACAGGAACTCATGGCGATGAGCACGATCAAGACGAAGGACGGCACGGAGATCTATTACAAGGACTGGGGATCGGGCCAGCCGGTGGTCTTCTCCCATGGCTGGCCGCTGAGCGCCGATGCCTGGGACGCGCAGATGGTGTTCCTGGGCGAACGCGGATACCGCGTCATCGCCCATGACCGGCGCGGGCATGGCCGTTCCAGCCAGACCTGGAACGGCAACGACATGGACACCTATGCCGACGACCTCGCCCAGTTGATCGAAACGCTCGACCTGAAGGACATCGTCCTGGTCGGCCACTCGACCGGTGGCGGCGAAGTCACGCGCTACATCGGTCGCCACGGGACGAGCCGGGTCGCCAAGGCGGTGCTGCTGGGCGCCGTGCCGCCGCTGATGGTCAAGACGGACGCCAATCCCGAAGGCCTGCCGATCGACGTGTTCGACGGCATCCGCACCAGCACCTTCAACGACCGTTCGCAGTTCTTCATGGACCTGACGATGCCGTTCTACGGCTACAACCGGGAAGGCGCCAAGGTTTCCCAGGGCGTGCGGGACTCGTTCTGGCTCCAGGGCATGCAGGCGGGGATCAAGAGCGCGCTCGACTGCATCAAGCAGTTCTCCGAGACGGACTTCACGGAGGACCTGAAGAAGTTCGACATCCCGACGCTGATCGCCCATGGCGACGACGACCAGATCGTCCCGATCGGTGCTGCGGCCCTGAAGTCGTCGAAGCTGGTCAAAGGATCGACGCTCAAGATCTATCCCGGCGCCCCGCACGGGCTTGCCACGACGCGGCAGGACGAATTCAATGCCGATCTCCTGGCGTTCATCCAGGGGTAGAAGCAGATTTGCCGATCAGTCGGCGGCGCGGGCCGCCGGAACGCCGACGCCAGACGATGTCCGCTCCCGCAGGACCTCGCGCCGGAAGCGGAAGAGTTCGGCGGGACGGCCCCGGCTCAGGCTTTCGACCTGACCGGTCGGTTCGACAAGGCCGCCGGCCACCACCAGCCGGCGGAAGTTCTGCTTGTGCAGACCGACGCCGGACAACGCCTCCACGACCTGCTGGAGACGGAAAAGCGTGAAGGTTGGCGGCAGCAGTTCGAAGACCAGCGGACGGTACTTCAGCTTGCCCCGGAGGCGGCCAAGCGCCGCCGCCAGGAAGCGCCGGTTGTCCGACGCCATCGGCTTGCCCAGCGCCTTCGGCGTTTCCGATGAGCGCAGTGCCACCGGGTCCGCCCGGCCGGCAGCCCGGATCGCGTCACGGTCGCGTTGCGCCTCGACCAGCAGGCCTGATTCGTACAGCAGTTCGTAGCGCTCCAGCGCCCGCTCGAAATCCCAGGCAGCGTCCTCGGCATCGATGCCGAAACTCAGTCCGACCCGCTCCGCCCGCAGGTCGCGGATCGCCTCATCGCGGGCGGTTTCGATCCAGCGCCGGAGCGCCGGGCGAATCACCCGGTCGACCAGGGGCGGTCGGCCGTCGCGCCAGTCCTCCCACGGCAGGAATTCGTACCAGTCGCGCCACTCGGCCCCGCCGGTCCCGGACAAGGGCGCTTCCCGTACCAGCGCCAGATAGCCGACCGATACGACTCGGGGGCCGCCGGTCAACTCGCCATGGTCGCGATAGCGGTCGCCGAAGGTGTAGAGCTGCTCGACATAGCGCAGCGGCAGACCAGTCTGCTGTTCGACCCAATCGCGCAGGCCACTTTCCAGCGTTCTGTGCTGTTGAGGATCGAACGGGCCGAAAGGCAGCGAATCGCGATGGGGCGCCGGCAGGCCTTCAAGCCCGGAAGCGCTGGTCGGCACGGCAGGAGGCGCCTGACGAACGACCAGGACGCGCGGCGTTTCGCCTGTCACGGCGACACCCACCGCAGTCAACCCGATCATCGCCGCATCCATCCCGTCCGCCCCCATTAGCCATCCATCGAAATGGGTGTGTGGCAGCGATGGCGGGAATTTACAAGCGCGGCCAAGAATGATTTGCGGCTTTACCGATCGCGGCCCAAGGCGTTCATATGTCGCTACAAAAAAGGAGGGAGCCAGCAAATGGCGAAGTACAGGATTGCCGTCATCCCCGGTGACGGTATCGGCAAGGAAGTGATGCCGGAAGGCATCCGCGTGGTCGATACCGTGGCGGCGCGGTTCGGCATCGAGTTCACCTGGGATCACCTGGACTGGAGCTGCGACCGCTACCACAGCGCCGGCGGCATGATGCCCAAGGACGGGCTGGACCAGATCAAGGGACACGACGCGATATATCTGGGCGCCGTGGGATGGCCGACGGTGCCGGACCATGTCTCGCTCTGGGAGCTGTTGATCCCGATCCGGCGCAACTTCCAGCAATACGTCAATCTGCGGCCGGTGCGGCTGTTCGAGGGCGTCCCCTGTCCGCTCGCCGGGCGGCCGGAGATCGACTTCTGGATCGTGCGGGAGAACAACGAGGGAGAATATTCGGAAATCGGCGGGCGGCTGTATCCCGGCACGGATGCCGAGATGGCGATCCAGGAGAACGTGTTCACAAAGCGCGGAGTGGACCGCATCCTGCGCTATGCTTACGATCTGGCGCAGTCACGGCCGAAGAAGCACCTGACTTCCGCGACCAAGTCCAACGGCATCATCCACACGATGCCGTTCTGGGACGAGCGGGTCAAAGCGATGAGCGAGACTTATCCTGATGTCCGCACCGACCAGTACCACATCGACATCCTGACCGCGCATTTCGTGCGCAACCCGTCGCGATTCGACGTGGTGGTGGGCAGCAACCTGTTCGGCGACATCCTGTCGGACCTGGGGCCGGCGGTGACCGGGACCATCGGCATCGCACCCTCGGCGAACATCAACCCGGAACGCGAGTTCCCGTCGATGTTCGAGCCGGTGCATGGCTCCGCCCCCGATATCGCCGGAAAGGGCATTGCGAACCCGATCGGCCAGATCTGGTCGGGCGCCATGATGCTGGACCATCTCGGCCACAAGGAAGCCGGTCAGGTCATCGTCCGGGCGATCGAGAAGGTGCTGACCCAGCCGGAACTCCTGACGCCGGATATGGGCGGCAAGGCCACGACGGAGCAATTGGGCCAGGCGATAGCCGACGCGCTGTAAAGGATCCCGAACCGGTGGTGGGCGGAAACCCGCCGCCGGCGCGGCGGTTAGCGCTTTTCGTCGTCCAGAACGACGTAATCGACATCGGTCAGGATCTGGGCGCCGTCGGCGGTCCGTTGCGGCCGCAGGCGCGCGGGAGCCGGGCGGCTGACGAACAGGCTCAGCAGAGAGCGGGCGGCGAACAAGCCCAGCATCAGAGCCAGCACCAAAAGCGACAGCGGCAGCGCCAGAAGCAGCAGGAACGGTACCACCAGCCCCCGGAACCAGCTTGGAACAACAGGACGCCGTGGCTGGAAGTTGAAGAAGGGCTCGGAAGCGTACATGACAAACCAGTCCTTGTTTCATCGGGCAGCCTGCCGCGTCGAACTTCGACCGGCCGCAGCCTCATAAGACATCAGCGGTATGGCCAAAGTGGGGCAAACGACGTGATGCCCCCATTACGGGCCGATGAATTCGGTGTAATGGACTTTAGGTCAGGCGTGTCCTCTCAGGCGATCGCGATCCCCTTGCCCTGGAACGCCTCGACGATCGCGAAGCGCAGGTCGCTGGCGGTGGCCAGATAGAAGTCCACGTCCCGGACGAAGCAGCGGAGTTCGAAGTTCATCGTGCTGCCGTTGAAGTCCTGGAAGACGACGAAGGCGCCGGGGGAGCTTGAGACCTGACGATGGGCGTTGGCGCAGGCCAACAGGGTTTCGCGCACCAGCTTCAGGTCCGAGCCGGCCTTGACGCCGACCTTGATGTCGACCCGGCCGAACTTGTCCTTGAACGTCCAGTTCAGCACCGCCTTTGACACCAGTTCGGAGTTCGGGATGATCACCGACGCGCGCTGGAAGGTCTGAAGCTCGGTGGCGCGGACGCTGATGCGTTTGACCACCCCTTCCCTATCCCCGACGATGACCCAGTCGCCGACCTTGATCGGCCGCTCCACCAGCAGGATCAGCCCGGCGGCGAAGTTGCTGACGACGTTCTGTAGACCGAAACCGATGCCGACGGAGAGTGCTCCTGCTACCAGCGCCAAGTTCGACAGGTCGAGCCCGAGCGCCCCGATGGCGACCAGCATCGCCATGATGAAGCCGAAATACCCGACGCCGGTGCGGATCGAGTTCTGAACGCCGAGGTCGATCTGGAGCCGCTGAAGCACCCTGACGTCCAGCATTCGCTGAACATACCGGGTTACCATGACCGCCAGCGAGAACAGCAGGGATGCCGCGATCATGTCGGCGGGCGCCAGCCGGACGCCGCCGACTGTCACTCCATGCATGAAGGCCGAGAACATCCCCTGGAGTTCCGACCAGTCGATGCCGCTCAGCGGCAGCAGCAAGGCGCCGCCCGCCGCGATCAGCAGGGTATCGATCAGGACGCGCCCGATCCAGCTTGCCGCTTCGACACCCTTCTGGGACCGCACCAGCAGCAGGCGGATTTCGGCAACCAGTCCTTGCTCGCTCTCCAACGCCATGTTCAGCAATTCGCGGGCGACTCCGCGAACCAGCAGCAGGACTCCGGCAACCGCGATCCCCGCCAGCGAGAGCTGAGCGACATAGATCGAGAAGTTTCGATAGCCGGCAAGCGAAGCGCCGAGCGCCAGGAGCGATGCGGCAGCGGCCAGGAAGCGGAGATCGCCCCAGGAACTCCGGAAGGACATCGGCGACACAGGCGACGGCGCCGCCGAAGCGTCGCTGATGGCATTCTCGGTCGATGCCGGCATCTCGAACGGCAGGGCACGCCAGAGTTTGCCGGGGAGAAGGGGCAGAAAGGCCGCCGTCGTCAGGGACAGGGCCGCGAAACCGGTTACAGCCTGAATTTCAGGAGGAGACAGCAAGCGGCTCTGCAAGGCGATGGCGGCGCCGGCGACGGCACTGCCAAGCGCGAACAGGGAGATCCGCCACGTGAGCTTGCGGGTCGAAGCCGGATCTATGCCATGCAGACGCCAGTCAGGCCGATCGGGCACCAGAACGGCTTTTCCCAATCCGGAAAAGAACAGATAGATGGAGATGCCTCCAGCGGCTGCGATCGTGATCGCATGAAGCGGCGCCGTCTTACCGTCGGTACCGAGCGTCGCCAGAACGGCGGCGGTTACCGCCGCCACCGGCAATACGGTCAGCAGGCAGCGGCCAGCGGCCTCTGCCGCCATCGCCATGATCCGTTCCCGGCGGGTGGGACAAGCTATTTGGGCACGGTGGCCGAATCGGCTCCGCAGCCGCCGCCGGAGGGGCCAAGCCATTCCAAATGAGAAAATGAATGCGCCCGTCAATTCGATCGCATGGTCGCGCCACGCCTGCTTGCCGATCGCGACGGCGAAAGCGCGGGAAACGCGGTCGCGCAGGAACTCGACCTGAGCCGGCAGACCAGCCCAGGTTTCGGGGGCGAGCGGCAGGGCGCTTCGGAGCAGCAGGGCGTCGGTGAACTGTCTCATCCGC
>DASQKT010000490.1:0-4606 GCA_035630415.1 Skermanella sp. | reverse complement strand
GCAGCTCGCGGACCTTGGGATGATCCGTCCCGACGCTGTTCGCCATGGGCAAGTCGCGGGGGTCGAAGATGCGCGTTTCGGCCCCCATCTCCCGCAGCAGCCGAGCCGCTTCCTCGATCAGCAGCCGGCTGTAGGAGCGTTCGCGAAGCGATCCGTAGAGCAGCAGGATACGCGGTGGATGGGTCATCCGCCCGACCGGCTCCAGCTTGGACGGATCGGGAGGCGACAACAGTTCGGCTTTCAGCGCCGGGAGAGTGTCGGGCGGAGAGGCTGACTCATCCATCACGTTTTCCTTGTTCGATCCCGCTTCCTCAGCCGCAGCAGGCTGCGGTTTTTTCAGCCGTACGAGGCGGCTCCGCCGTTCCGCAGCAGGGCGTTGCGACGGCCGGGGCACAGCAGGCTGAAGTTTTCGAAGTCGGCAGCTCTATGCTGTCACCGTAGACGGTGCTTTCCCCGCTGGTCAGGAAGACCTCCCAGGCGATGCCTTGGGGATCGCTGATCCACGACTTTTCCGACTTGGCATAGCAGCAGGTCGTTTCTCCCTGTTCGAGTATCGGCCCCTCGGCCTGCTTCAGGCGGCCATAGATTTCCCCCAACTCGTCCGCGTCCGCAACCTGAATGCCAAGGTGATCCAGGCCGGCGGCGCGGCCGCGTGCCGAGATGGCGAAGTTGACATGGGGATCGTCCAGCATCCACTTGGCGTAATCGGGCTTCAGCACAGCCGGCTCGGCGGCGAACAGCGCCGAATAGAAGCGCGTGGACTGTTCCAGGTCATCGACGGCTACATGCACATGCAAGCGTTTCATCTGATTTTCCCTCGTTCGGCTGGCTGTTGGTCAAACTGTCTGGAAACATCGGCACACGGAGTACAGGCAGGCACTGGCGAGCTGTTGCAGGTGGAACGTGAGCGAGGACGGCAATAGCTTGGGAAGCATCCATGCCTGATCATTCCCATAGTTCGACGAAAATCAAAATATGCCGGCGGCATGATCTCTGTCAACGATATTTCACCAAATATCGAAATGTCGCTGATTGCCCGAGCTTCGTCATCAGGACACGATCCCGGCACTGGCTTGTTCATTAACCATTGAGTGGTCACGCCCACGCTGAAAGGACCGACGATGGATTATGTGAATCTCGGCAAGACCGGCTTGAAGGTGTCGCGCCTGTGCCTCGGCTGCATGACGTATGGAGAGCCCGACCGGGGAAATCATCCGTGGACCCTGGGCGAGGAGGAGAGCCGGCCTTTCATCCAGCGCGCCCTGGAACTGGGCATCAATTTCTTCGACACCGCCAACGTCTATTCCGCCGGATCGAGCGAGGAGATCGTCGGCCGGGCGCTTCGCGATTTCGCCAAGCGAGACGAGGTGGTGATCGCCACCAAGGCACACGGCCCAATGCGGAAGGACCCCAACGGCCGGGGCCTGTCGCGGAAGGCGATCATGACGGAGATCGACGCCAGCCTTCGCCGCCTGGGAACCGACTACGTCGATCTGTACCAGATCCATCGCTGGGACCACTCCACCCCGATCGAGGAAACGCTGGAAGCACTGTACGACGTGGTCAGGGCCGGCAAGGCCCGCTATGTCGGAGCGTCATCGATGTACGCGTGGCAGTTTTCCAAGGCGCTTTACCTTGCCGACCGGCGGGGCTGGACACGCTTCGTCAGCATGCAGAACCACTATAACCTGCTTTACCGCGAGGAAGAGCGCGAGATGCTGCCGCTGTGCCAGGACGCCGGCATCGGCGTGATCCCCTGGAGCCCGATGGCGCGCGGCAAACTCACCCGCGATTGGCAGGCCAACGAGACCACCAAGCGCACCGAAACCGACGAGTTCGGCAAGATGCTCTATAGTGCGACGGAGGAAGCCGACCGCAAGGTCATCACCCGCGTCGGCGAGATCGCGGCGGAGCGCGGCATCCCGCGTGCGCAGGTGGCGCTGGCCTGGCTGCTGCACAAGCCGGTCGTGACGGCGCCTATCATCGGCGCATCCAAGCCGCACCACCTGGAGGACGCCATCGGCGCCCTGTCGGTCAAGCTCTCGGCGGAGGAGATGACCCGGCTGGAGGAACCCTACGTGCCACATCCGGTCGCCGGGTTCTCCTGACCAAAGATCGGACCCTGCTCAGGCCGGCGGGGTCCCGCTCTCCGTCATCTTCTGGCGGGCCTGCCGGTACTGCTCCTTGAAGGCCGCCTTGAGGGCCTGCTTGCTCATCTGTCCGTCCTGCTTGAAGTAAAGCTCCGTGGTGTAGCCGACGGCGTAGGTGACCGCCCCGCACAGCACGGCGTCGGCGGCCATCGCCGGAATCGTGCCGAAGCCGGTGAGCTTGAGCGCATCGTTGACGAACTTGCCTCCCGCCAGCAGCAATCCGGTGGAAAGTCCCATGCCCTTGAGGATCTGGAACAGCAGGCCCTTGGCCTTCTGCTTGTCCCACAGATGGCCATAAGCGCGGCCGATGAAGACGATCATGGTCATGTTGATCATGACCAGCGCTACCCAGGAGACAGCGGGCCACGCTCCCCAGAACGCGGCCTGCGCGGTCGCGTGGTTGATGATCGTGGCGGCGCGTTCTTCCGGCGTGCGGGTATCGTCGTCGGCTTCCTCGAAGCCCTTGTCGATTTCCTCCGGCTCCGGCTTGGGAGGCGGGGATCGGGGAGGCGTAGCCTCGGCCATCAAGCACCCCCTTGAGGCTTGGCGGGCTCGACATCGACCTTCTCCTCCAGGACCTCGCTGACGGCTTCCGCCAGGGCTTCCAGAGTCATCCTGAGATCGTCGGGCGGCACGGTCTCCGCCTCGACGCCGGCGGATTCCAGCATCCGGATCAGCTCGTCGCCGTCGAGGTACTGGGTCAATACCGCCAGATGGTCGCTGTCCATCGCCAAAAGGGCAGAGTTGAGGGCATCGCCGCTCATGCCTAAATGGGATTGAAGGGTTTCGACCAGTTGGTCGAAGTCGATCATGGCCGTTCTCCGTTTTGCGATGAGGAATGGCGTGGGGAACAAAAAGGTTCCGGGCGGGTTGATGGACCCGCCGAAGCGCAGAGAGGAAACCGCTGGACGTGACAACGGCGAGATCTTCCACGGAAGCTGCCGCTCCTGCGCCAAAGGCTCAGGACGAACTCCTGGTCGCGACCGCAGCCGGTGACAAAGCCGCATTTTCCGGCCTGTTCCTTCATTTCGCCCCACGCGTCAAAGCTCTCCTGATCCGGGCCGGCTCGCCGCCGGAGGTCGCCGACGAGATCGTCCAGGACGTCATGCTGACGGTGTGGCGCAAGGCCGCCGAGTACGACAGGAGCCGCGCCAGCGCCGCCGCCTGGATCTTCACGATAGCGCGGAACCGCCGCATCGACCTGCTGCGCCACGAACGGCGGCCGGAGATCGATCCGAACGATCCGGAACTCCGGCCTGCCGATCCGGAGGACGCCGAAACCGCCTTGCAACGGGCCGAAATCGGCGCACGGCTCCGCGACGCCATCGGAACTCTTCCGCGTGAGCAGGAGGAGGCACTGGCCGCGACATTTTTCAATGATAGATCATATGGCGACTACGCCGCCCAAAGCGGATTGCCGCTCGGAACGGTGAAGTCCCGCTTGAGGCTCGCAATGGAGCGGCTGCGGAGTGAACTGAAGGAGGCGCATTGACCCTGCCCAGGCATCATCCCCCGGAAACGCTGTTGCTGGAATACGCGACGGGCGTGCTCCGCGAGGCTCAGGCCCTCGCGGTGGCGACGCACTTGGCGTATTGCCCGGACTGCCGGCGGCAGGCAGCGCTCCTGGATGAGTTGGGCGGTGTCCTGCTCGACACGCTGCCGCCGGAGCCGCTGGCGCAGGAGACGCTGGCTGCCGTGGTGGCGCGCCTGGACGACGTCCTTGCGGTACCGGTGCCCGTTACCCGGACCATGACGGCGGACTTCCTAGGCGGCCTGCTGGTTCCGGAACCCCTGCGCGGCTACCTCGCCCGGTTGCCGCAGCAATCGTCCTGGACCGTCCTTACCAGCGGCGTCGAAGCCCTGCACATGGCGCTGGGCCATGCGCCCGTCGTCGCCGAAATCCTGAAGATGGCCCCCGGTTCAGCCCTGCCCGTCCATCGTCATACCGATCAGGAACTCATTCTGACGCTCCAGGGAGCGTTCTCGGAGGAGGCGGGGCCGCACTCCGCCAAGGGCGGATGCTACGGGGTCGGCGACCTGGGCGAGTTCGAGGGCGGATCGACCCATACCGTCGTCGCCGGCAAGGACGGCTGCGTCTGTTACAGGGTGCTGGCTGGGCCGGTCGAGCGTCTGGCGGCGGAATAGACCGCCCGCCGCCCCGGCGGAAAAGGCGACCATGCCGATATGCTGCGTCACCGCATCGAAGGGTCCAGGGTGAACAGGTCCTGCGCCCGCCCGACGCCGCGCAGGGCGAAACGTCCGACCGAGACGAGGCCGGCTTTCTCCGGCTCCGTCATCCGCGCCGCAAACTCCGCCGAGATGACGACATCGCGGTCCACCGACCGGCACATGGAGGCGATCCGGCTGACTTCGTTGACGGCGGGACCGACGACCGTGAAGTCCAGCCGGTCCTTGCTGCCGATATTGCCGTAGAAGACCTCGCCGATATGCAGGCC
>DASQKT010000489.1:0-9259 GCA_035630415.1 Skermanella sp. | reverse complement strand
AGCCCTGGCGGGCGCCATCCGGGAAGGCCGCGCCGAGCGCGGCGTGCTGATCTGCGGCACCGGCATCGGCATCAGCATCGCCGCCAACCGGCATCCGGGCATCCGTGCGGCATTGTGCCACGACACGACCGGCGCGCGGCTGTCCCGCCAGCACAACGACGCCAATGTCCTGGTGCTTGGTGCCCGCGTGACCGGGATCGAGACCGCGCTGGACTGTCTGGCGGCCTTCCTGTCCACACCGTTCGAGGGTGGCCGGCACAGCCGCCGCGTTGACAAAATGGGCTGAAACGCCAATCAGTCTCCGAAGCCAGTTGAATTTCCAGGCCGCCGGTATCCGATTTAGCCGGCGCCGCACCGTTCAGGGCTTCGGGCATCGATCGCGGGACGCGGACTGAGCGGTTCCGGCAGGATGTCCGAGGCGGTTACACCAAGCTCCAAGGAACCCTTCCATGTCATCCCTTCCCCAATCCGCCGGTTCCGACACTTTCCAAAGCCGTTTCTTCGGAGCGTCCCTGGCCGAGAGCGATCCCGATCTCGCCCGCGCCATCGGCGAGGAGCTGGCGCGCCAGCAGGACCAGATCGAGCTGATCGCTTCGGAAAACATCGTCTCGGCGGCGGTGCTGGAAGCCCAGGGCTCGGTACTGACCAACAAATACGCCGAAGGCTATCCCGGCCGCCGCTACTACGGCGGCTGCGAGTTCGTCGATGTCGCCGAGCAACTGGCGATCGACCGCGCCAAGGCGCTGTTCGACTGCGCCTTCGTCAACGTGCAGCCCCACTCGGGCGCCCAGGCGAACCAAGCCGTCTTCATGGCGCTGCTCCAGCCGGGCGACACGATCCTCGGCATGTCGCTGGACGCCGGCGGCCACCTGACCCACGGCGCCGCCGCCAACCAGTCCGGCAAGTGGTTCAACGCCATCCAGTACGGCGTACGGCGCGACAACGCGCTGATCGACTTCGATCAGGTCGAGGCTCTCGCCCGCGAGCATAAGCCGAAGCTGATCATCGCCGGCGGCTCGGCCTATCCGCGCACCATCGACTTCGCGCGCTTCCGCAAGATCGCGGACGAAGTCGGCGCTTACTTCATGGTCGATATGGCGCACTTCGCCGGTCTGGTCGCCGGCGGGACATATCCGTCGCCGCTGCCGCACGCCCATATCGTGACGACCACGACCCACAAGACGTTGCGCGGCCCGCGCGGCGGCATGATCCTGTCGAACGACGCGGATCTCGGCAAGAAGATCAATTCGGCCGTCTTCCCCGGCCTTCAGGGCGGTCCGCTGATGCATGTCATCGCCGCTAAGGCCGTGGCCTTCGGCGAGGCGTTGCGTCCGGAGTTCAAGACCTACGCCCAGTCGGTCGTCGACAACGCCCGCGCGCTGGCGGCGCGCCTGATCGAGGGCGGTGTCGATATCGTGTCTGGCGGGACCGACAGCCATGTCGTGCTGGTCGATCTGCGGCCGAAGAACCTGACGGGCAAGGCGACCGAAGGGTCGCTGGAGCGCGCCGGCATGACCTGCAACAAGAACGGCGTGCCGTTCGACCCGCAGAAGCCGATGGTGACGTCAGGCGTCCGGCTCGGATCGCCGGCGGCGACGACGCGGGGCTTCGGCGTCGCGGAGTTCACGCTGGTCGGCGAGCTGATCTCCGAAGTGCTGGACGGTCTGGCCGCCAGCAATTCCGGCGACAACACCGCCGTGGAAGCCCAGGTCAAGGAGCGCGTCCAGGCGCTGTGCCGGCGCTTCCCGATCTACCCGAACCTGTGAGGCGATAGAACCAGATGCGCTGCCCGTTCTGCGGACATGACGATACCCAGGTGAAGGACAGCCGGCCGACCGAGGACAACTCGGCGATCCGCCGGCGGCGTTTCTGTCCCGGCTGCGGCGCGCGATTCACCACTTTCGAGCGGGTGCAGTTGCGCGAGCTGACGGTGATCAAGAGCGCCGGGCAGCGCGAACCCTTCGACCGCGACAAGCTGCTGCGCTCCATGCGCATCGCCTTGCGCAAGAGGCCGATCGATGCCGACCGCATCGACCGGCTGGTCAACAGCCTTGTCCGGCAGCTCGAATCCTCGGGCGAGAGCGAGATTCCGTCGAGCCAGATCGGCGAGATGGTGATGAACGCCCTGTTCAACCTGGACCAGGTCGCCTATGTCCGTTATGCGTCCGTCTACAAGGACTTCAGGGAGGCCTCGGACTTCAACGAGTTCGTCGGCTCCCTCAAGCCCGAAGTGACGTGACTGTTCCCGATCCCGATACCTGATTCCTGACCCTATGCCTCCTTCAGCGTCAGCGCCCTCTCCTTTCAGCCCGGCCGATACCGGATTCATGCGGTCGGCGATAGCGCTGGCGCGTCGGGGCCTCGGGACCGTCGCCCCCAATCCCGCCGTCGGCTGCGTCATCGTCAAGGACGGGACCGTGGTCGGGCGCGGCTGGACCCAGCCGGGCGGCCGCCCGCATGGCGAGACGGAGGCGTTGCGCCGCGCCGGGGACGCGGCGCAGGGCGCTACCGCCTATGTCTCGCTGGAGCCGTGCAACCATTGGGGCAAGACGCCGCCCTGCACGGAAGCCCTGATGGAAGCCCGGATCGGCCGCGTCGTGGTCGCCTGCGAGGACCCAGACCCGCGCGTCTCGGGCTCCGGCATCCGTCGGTTGCGCGAAGCTGGCATCCAGGTCGATGTCGGCCTGTGCGCCGACGAGGCGACCGAGCTGAACGAGGGCTTCTTCCACCGCATCCGCGACGGCCGGCCGCTGGTGACGCTGAAGCTGGCGACATCGCTGGACGGGCGGATAGCACTCCGCACCGGCGAGAGCCAGTGGATCACCGGCCCGACGGCGCGGTCCTGGGGCCATGGATTGCGGGCACGCTACGACGCGATCATGGTCGGGCTGAACACGGCCCTGGCCGACGATCCCGAACTGACCTGCCGGCTGCCGGGGCTGGCCGGACGCTCGCCGTTGCGCGTCGTCGTGGACAGCAGGCTGCGCCTGCCGCTGACGTCCAAGCTGGTGCGCGGAGCGCGCACGACGCCGACGCTGGTCTTCACCCTTCAGAACGTCGATCCGATGCGTGCCCGCGCCTTCACCGACTGCGGCGTCGAGGTCGTGACCCTGGCGCCCGACGCCAATGGCGTGCTGGACGTGGCGGATACCCTGAAGGCCCTGGCCGCGCGGGGAATCACCCGCCTGCTGGTCGAGGGGGGAGCCCGGCTGAGCGCGTCGCTGATGCAGCAGCGTCTGGTCGACCGGCTGGAATGGTTCCGGGCGCCCCGCATGATCGGCGGCGACGGGCTGCCCGCCGTGGTCGGCTTCGGCGTCGATCTGCTGGAGGATACGGCAGACTTCATCCGCGTCGGCGTCCGCCGCGCCGGCGACGACGTGATGGAGAGTTACCGGCGGTAAGAGGCTGGAAAACCTGCTATCCTTCCCCGCCATCTTCGCTCTTTGCCGGAGGACCGACGCGTGACCAGTCTGTATGAAGCTGATTTCGCGAGCTGGATCGACAGCCAGGTACGCGCCATCCGCAAGGTGGCGAAGTCTGGAACCAACCTCCCGATTGACTTTGACAATATCGCGGAGGAACTGGCCGATATGGGGCGCAGCGAGAAGCGAGCGTTGAAGAGCGCCCTGGTCCGGATCATCGAGCATCTGCTCAAGCTGGAGCACTCGCCTGCCAGCGGTCCCCGCGCCGGGTGGCGCCGTTCCGTAGCCGTCCATCGCCAGCAAGTCGCCGACATCGTGGCGGACAGTCCGAGCCTTGGCGGTCTGGACCAATTCGAAGACGCCTATGACGACGCGCGTCAGTTGGCGGTCCTGGGACTTCAACAGGACGGCGTCATGGACTCGGCGCTTCCGGAGGAGTGCCCCTATTCACGCGATCAGGTCATGGACAGGAACTTCTGGCCGGTGAACCGTCACGGCATCGCCGGCTGATCAACAGCATCAAGCCGCGCCCAGCAGCGCCGTCCGGGTCCAGGGGTTCACGGAGGCCAGCCGCTGGAGCACCATGGGGCCGATGCAGCCGCCCGCCACCGCCAGCACGAAGATCTGCCAATCTTCGGCACCCAGCCGCATCAGCACGATCCGGCAGGCGGCCTGGAAGAACATGTGGTGGAGGAAGATGGCGTAGGAGTGCTTGCCGATAGTCCGGAACAGGGATGCCTTGGGCATGAACCTGACCAGCACCAGCGACGCCGTGGCGCCGCACAGCAGGCCCAGGATGCTGGTACGTTCGATATCCACGGTGATCAGGTCCCACAGCGCCGCCTGATGGATCAGCGTTCCGGCTATCAGCACCACGACGACGGCCAGCCTGACCGGAGCGGCGGAAAAAGTGTCGTGGAAACGGGTGAAGGCGACGCCCAGCAGGAAATACGGGAACAGATAAGCCGCTTGGCTGATCGAGAAGATATCGACTTCCGGCTCCAGGGTGTTCGCAACGGTGAGGTTGAGCGCTACCGCCATCGCCGACAGGCCGGCGAACACGGCGGGGCGGAACAGCCATCCCATGGCGTCGAGGGTGCCGACCACGAAGAAGATCAGCAGCAGGGCTTGGAGATACCAGAAATGCTGGTAGGGAAGGACGGGGATGGTCAGGAACTCGAACCAGTCCGGCGTCGCCGTGGTCCCCGGTGTGATGGCCTGGAGGATGAAGAAGAGCGGCGCCACGACCAGCAGGGGGATGCCGAGCCGGCGGAGCTTCTTGTTGAAGAAGTCCGGCAGATGGTCGATCCGGGCAGGTCTGAACGCGTAGACGAGACCCGAGATGAAGGTGAACAGCGGCATCCGGACGAACGACCAGCTTTCGGCCGCGTAGCGGAACAGCGAGCCTTCCTCGAGACGCATGCCGACTTCGGGGTTGTGGCCGATCACATGGAGCGAGACGAGCAGGATGCAGGCGAACCCGCGCAGTTCATCGATATTGTATCGTTCCCGCATGATCCATTTTCCTCAAATACGCCGCACTTTTAATGAAAAGAAAAAGCGATATCTTTTGTGGAAGGAGAGAGTCCCGATCACTTTTCTAAACACATCCAACACATGATTATAGAGCGTGTCTTATTTTATTCATGGCGGCATCAGCGAAATACGGCTATTTTGCGATGCAAAAGACGCCATCCATTTGGCTTCGTCAGGCTGAAAATTAGGATAGCGGGCATCAATTCTACAGTGTCAATGCCGTGACACCGATGAGGCTTACAGGCACAAAAAAATCCCCTTATCGTCCAGGGGATCGATGCCGCGATGTGGAAGCCGGGGCGCCGAACGGTTGGGGAAGGGTTCAGGCGGGGACGATTAAGGCGGGAATGGCAAGCGCCTCGATGACGACTTCGAGAGTCATCAGGATCGGGTTCGCCCCACGCGTCAGGCGTCCTTCGGCAAGATCGCTCCGGTGATCGACCAGCGCTACATCGAGAGCGGCCATGGGTGAGCCATCGATACCCGGCGATATGGAGCCGTTCCGGATGAACATCTCGGTAGCGAAACTGTCCACCACGCTACCATCCTCGAACACCGCTCCGATGGTGCTGGCGACTCCGCCGCGCAACACGGCCGAAGCGATCCCCCGGTCGCGGCAGAAGTATTCAAGCGCGCCGCAAATGTCCTGGTTGGGCCGGAAACGCGCCGCGAAGAACCGGCCGGAGGGGGAGGAAGCGGCAGCGCCGGCGCCGGATACCGGGCCGAACAGCGTGAAGTTGGTTTCCGGGTCGGGTTGCGCTTCGAACTTCATGCCGTCCAGCACCCAGGCCCTTGCGCGGATCGGTTCAGCGACGGCGGTCTGGTCCGGGATGACGTGACCGCCGCGCCTGACGCCGTCGGCGCCGGTCCAGACGCCGTGGCAATGCAGGAAACCCGCACCGTCGCGCAGGCCGAAGGTCACGGCGGCGTCCTCAAGGCGGCTGATGCCGGGAGGCCGGTGGAACTCGCTGTAGAAGGCGGCGTGTTCCGGCGTTGGCGCCAAGGCCGGCACGACGTAGGTGAAGGGGCCGAAAGCGCCGCCTTCCAGCGTCAGAACGGCGCTTTCTCCACCCGCTTGGCCAAGCGGTCGGCGGATCGCCTCGATGAAGTTCAGCCCCGGCTCCAGGGTGAACTCCAGCGGGCGGGCGTTGCCGGCGACCCATTGCACGCGCTCCGCCGGTGCCGGGCCGGGTTGAAGGACCCTGCGCTCCGGGTCGATCGTCATGCGGAGGCTCCGGCGGCGGGCTTCAGCAGGCCGCGGGCTTCTAGCTCGTCGCGGACGAGACGCTTCGGCACCTTGCCGTAGCCGGACTTCGGCAGAGCGTCCCAGAAGAACACCCGCTTGGGCACCTTGTAGCGGGCGATGTGCTCCGACATCCAGGCGATCAGTTCGGCTTCGTCTAGGTTAGCGCCAGGACGGAGGACGCAGACGGCCACGCCGACCTCGCCCCAGGTGGGATCGGGCACGCCGAGTACCGCGACTTCGGCGATGGCTCCTTGCGTCAGGATCTTCTCCTCGATCTCGCGCGGATAGATGTTCGAGCCGCCGGAGATGTATTTGTCGGAGGTCCGGCCTGTTATGTAGAGGTAGCCTTCGGCATCCATGTGGCCGACATCGCCGGTCAGGAACCAGCCGTCGCGGAACGCCTTGGCGTTGGCTTCCGGGTTTTGGTAGTAACCGGCGAAGACGGCGGGGCCGATGACGCAGATCTCGCCGGTCTCGCCCGCCGGGAGTTCGCGGCCTTCGATGTCCTGGATCGAGATCTGCATGCCGGTGCGCTCGAACCCGCAGGTGCCCAGACGCGCTTCGGGACCGTCCTCGATATGGTGGTTGCGGGTCGGCAGGACGGTGATGTTGCCCGTCACTTCGCCCAGGCCGAAATACTGGACCAGCACGTTGCCCAGCTTCGCCAGCGCCACCTTCTGGTCGGCGCGGTACATGGGAGCGCCGGCATAGATCACATATCGCAGGGAAGAGTGGTCGTATTTGTCCACGGCGGGATGCTCGACCAGCATCTTGAGGATGGTCGGCACGGTGAACAGGTTCGTCACCCGATGGCGCTCGATCAGCCGGAAGGCCTCGTCCACGTCGAAGCGGTCGGTCGGCAGCAGGATCGTCGGCGCTCCGCGCGCCACGACGTTGAGCTGGTGGATGCCGGCCCCGTGGGACAGGGGGGCCACGACCAGCGAGGCGTCTTCCTCCGTCGTCGCCGGGACGAGGTCGCACAGGTGGTTGTTGATGACGAACGCCATCTGCCCATGCGTCAGCACGGCCGCCTTGGAGCGTCCGGTCGTGCCGGAGGTGAAGAAGAACCAACAGGGATCGTCGTGCTCGACCGCCGCCGCGGGCGCTTGAGCGCCCTTGTGGGCTTCGATCAGGGTGCCGATATCGGCGTCGCCGAAACCGGCCGCCTCGCCGCCAAGGCTGATGACGTCGATATCAGGTGCCGCTTTCCGGACGGCGGCGGCGTGGTCCGGGAAATCGGCGTGGCACAGGAAAATCGTGGCGCCGGAGTCCTGGGCCAGAGTCGCGACTTCGTCCGGCAGCAGGCGGAAATTGGTCGGGACCCAGACGGCGCCCAGCCGGAAGGCGGCGAACATGGATTCGAACATCTCGTTGCAGTTCTTCGAATGCACGAGGATGCGATCGCCTTTCGCGGCGCCCCTGGCGGCCAGCGCCGCCGCCATGGCGGTGACGCTGGCCTCCATCTCCGCCCAGGTCCAGGTTCGCTCGCCCCAGATCAGGCCTGGATGGTTGGGAAGACGGCGGGCGTTGCGGGTCAGGAAATGCGACAGGTTCATGACCCGCCGGGTGACAGGCAGCCCGTTCACTTGACGCGCTCCAGGATGGAGACGTAGTTGGCGACGGCGGCGCCGCCCATGTTGAAGACACCCGCAAGCTGGGCGTCGGGGATCTGCATGCCGCCGGCTTCGTTCATGAGCTGGAGGGCGGCCATGACATGCATCGAAACGCCGGTGGCCCCGATCGGATGCCCCTTGGCCTTCAGGCCGCCGGAAGGATTGACCGGCAGGCGACCGTTCTTCTCGGTGATGCCCTCGGCGGCGACTTTCCAGCCCTGGCCGAGTTCGGCGAGGCCCATGGCCTCGTACTCGATCATCTCGGCAATGGTGAAGCAGTCGTGGGTCTCGACCAGATCGAGGTCGTCGAGCGTGACGCCGGCGTCCTCGCGCGCCCGGTCCCAAGCGCGGCGGGCGCCCTCGAACGCGGTCGGGTCGCGGCGCGACAGCGGCAGGATGTCGTTGATCTGCCGGCGGGCACGGAAACCGATCGCGCGCTGGAGCGTCGCGGCGGTCTCGGCATCCGCGATCACCAGTGCTGCGGCGCCATCCGACACCAGCGAGCAATCGGTGCGGCGGAGAGGGCCTGCTACCAGCGGGTTCTTGTTGGACGGCGTGTTACAGAAGTCGAAGCCGAGGTCCTTCCGCATCTGGGCATAGGGGTTCTCGACGCCGTTGCGGTGGTTCTTGGCCGCGATCCGGGCCAGTTCGGCACTGTGGTCGCCGTAGCGCTGGAAGTAGTTCTGCGCGATGCGTCCGAAGATGCCGGCGAAGCCGCCTTCGACCTCCGCCTCCTCGTTGCGGTAGCACGCGGTCAGCAGGATGTCAGAGACGGCGGGGATCGGCAGCGCCGTCATCTTCTCCGCGCCGACGACAAGGGCGATGCGGCCCCGGCCGCATTCGACGAAATCAAGTGCGGCATGGATGGCGGCCGAGCCGGTGGCGCAGGCGTTCTCGACATGGACGGACGGCGTGTAGCCGAGCGCGGGCAGACCTGTCGCCACCAGTGCCCCTTCGAACCCCTGGCGCGAGAAGCCGTTGTTGTAGACGCCGACGGTGATCGCATCGACATCGGCGGCATCGACGCCGGCATGATCGAGCGCCGCCCCCGCGACCTCCGCGATCAGGCTTTCGACATCGGGAGCCTCGGATTTCCCGAACGCGGTGTGAGCCCAGCCCACGATGGCGGCTGATTTCCGCATGGCGTCATTTCCCTCCGGCTTGCTTTTTTTGGCGGATGGGAGTGTTTCGACCCCCGATCCGCTTCATCGGCTTGTGTCGTAACATGCTGGAACTGCTGAGGCGAGAGGGCTGGCGAAACTCATTTTGCCGGGACGGAAATTGGCGCGGCAAACCTGCACGATGAACGACGACCGCCTGCAATTTGGCGAGTTCTTGCCTAAAAACTGCGACAGATTTTCCCTGAACTGGACGCAGGTTCTATTGAATCTCTCATCGAAAGAGGTATCCTTGCCGCCACCATGGCTTTAGAAGCAGGACCC